>JAPLTE010000036.1 GCA_026398235.1 Verrucomicrobiota bacterium | reverse complement strand
TGAACTGAGCCTCGTCCCGGTCTTCCTGCTTATTCGCATGGGCGGAAGCGCGAAGGCTACCGCCGCCGCCACGCAATTTTTCATCTACACGCTCTTCGGCGGTTTCGCGATGCTGCTTGGGTTCCTGGCGATCCACCAGGCTACGGGGACTTTCAATTTAATCGATCTCGCGGACCTCGCTCGTCAAACCCAACTCGGGCACGCGCTCACGGCAGCGTTCCCATGGCATCCTGACTGCATCAATTTGTTGGTGTTCGGCGGCATCTTCCTCGGGCTCGCCGTCAAGGTCCCCGTTGTCCCCTTCCACACCTGGCTGCCGGACGCTTACTCTGAAGCCCCGGCCCCGGTCTCGATGCTCTTGACCGGCGTCCTTTCCAAGATGGGCGTGTATGGGTTCCTGCGACTGCTGATGCCGCTCTTCCCCGGCTTGATGCATGACCTCGCCGCGCCCCTGCTCGGGTTCGCAGTCGTCACGATTGTCTTTTCCGCCCTCGCGGCCCTCGCGCAAAAAGATTTGAAGCGCATCGTCGCCTATTGTCACGACTGCGCTGCACGGAGCGGCCAATGATCGCGCCGCCGCAATGAACGGCGTCCTGCTCCAGGTCTTCAACCACGGCATCACCGCCGCCGCCCTCTTCTGCTTTATCGGTCTGATCGAACGGCGCAGCGACGGCTTGCGCGGGCTCAACGATTTCGGCGGACTGCGCACGGTCGCCCCGGTGTTGACCGGCCTCATGGGAATCAGCCTTTTCTCCTCGCTCGGGCTCCCTGGCTTGAACGGATTTGTCGGGGAATTCCTCGTCTTTAAGGGCTCCTTCGCCTTGGCTCCGCTGGCCTCCACCTTTGCTGCCATCGGTCTTTTCGTAACGGCGGTCTTCCTGCTGAACCTCGTCCAACGCGTCTTCACCGGGCCGCTCAACGCCCGCTGGGCCAGCTTCCCGGACCTTACGACCGGCGAACGTTTCACCGTCGCCCCGATCATCGCGTTGATGTTCGCGCTCGGCATCTGCCCGCAGCTTCTCATCAGCCTCTTCAACAACACGGTCCCATGCGCTTCGGGGCTGCGGCCAAATGGATCGCCCTCGCCTCCGCGCTTGCCGGGTTCGGCTTCGCCATTGCCGCCTTCCTAGGCTACGACCTGTCGCCCGGCGCGTATCCGATCCAATACAAACTGAACCTCCCGTGGGTGACGCATCCCAACATCGGATTCACCACCGGCGCAGACGGGATCAGCCTCGTGCTGCTGCTGCTCACAGGCATCATCGCCATCACGGGCGTCCTCTTCTCCTGGAATGTCACCCAACAGCCGCGCGCGTTTTTTGCGCTCTTCCTGACGATCATCGGCGGCGTCTATGGCGTCTTCCAGAGCCTCGACCTCTTCCTGCTCTTCGTCTTTTACGAGATCGTCATTATCCCGAAATATTTCCTCATCTCCAACTGGGGCTCCACCAACCGCGAATACGGGGCGATGAAGCTCACGATCTACTCGGTCGTCGGGAGCGCGCTCATCCTGCTGGCGCTGCTGGGCACCTATGTTCTCGCGCCGGATGACACGCTGAACCTCCTCTCGCTGGCGAAATTCAAATTCCCGGTCGCGTTCCAAATGTGGGCCTTCCCGGTGATGTTCCTCGGCTTCGGCATCCTCGCGGGCATGTGGCCGTTCCACACCTGGGCGCCCACCGGTCACGTCGCCGCCCCCACCGCCGTCTCGATGCTGCTCGCGGGCGTTGTGATGAAGCTCGGCAGCTACGGCGCGTTGCGCGTGGCAATGACCCTCTTCCCGCTGGGCCTGGAATATTGGAGAATCCCGATCGCCGTCCTCGCCACGTTCGGCATTCTGTATGGCGCGCTCGTCGCGCTGGCGCAGAAGGATCTCAAATTCGTCGTCGGTTATTCAAGCATCAACCACATGGGGTTCGTTCTCCTCGGCTTGGTGACGCTGAACAGTGTTGGACTGAGCGGCACGGTATTGCAGATGTTCTCGCATGGCATCATCGGCGGCCTTTTGTTCGCCGTGGTCGGGCGCATGATCTACGACCGCACGCACACCCGCGAGATGGCCCTGCTCGGGCCCATGAACCTCGCCAAAGCGATGCCCTTCGCCGCGTTCACCTTCGTCGTCGCATCGGTTGCCTCGATGGGGCTGCCCGGCTTCAGTGGCTTCATCGCTGAAATCTCGATCCTCCTAGGCGCTTGGAAAACCTTCCCCGTGTTCCTCGTTTTCGCAGCGCTCGGGGTTGTGATCACCGTCGCCTTCACCTTGCGCGCCCTGCAACGCACCTTCTTCCCGGCGCATGCCGCCGCAACTTCGCCCGATCCTGCGCCGCACGTATTTGATCCGATTACTCTGCCTGAACGACTCGGCGCTCTCCTCCTCATGCTCGCAACCCTCGGCGTCGGGCTGTTCCCCAAAATTCTTTTAACTCCGATCCTGCGCAGCTTTGAAAGTCCGCAATCACTTATGCATCATTTGATCCAGGGGGTGGCGAAATGAACACCGGCGCCTTGCTTCTTAAATTCCTCGCGCCGGAATCGGTCCTGGCCGAGACCGCCCTTGTCGTCCTTTTGGCGGGCCTCTTTAAATCCGTCGCTCAAAAACGCGGAATGCTTTTGAGCCTGACGCTGCTTGGCGGGTTCGCCGCCGCAGCCCTGCTCATCGCCTATCCGCAGAACGCGAATATCGGCCACGGCATGGTCGTCCTCGATCCGCTGACGCGGCTCGTCAAACTCGCCCTCCTCGGCCTGAGCCTCATCACCGCGATCTTCGCCGCCGGGTCCGCCGTGCGCGAACATTTCGCAGAATACCTCGGCCTGATCCTCTTCTCCACGATCGGCATGATGCTGCTGGCGGGCACCGAGGATCTCTTGATGATCTTCATCGGCTTGGAGATGACGAGCATCCCGCTTTACGTCCTCACCGGCTACATGAAACGCAGCAGCGCCTCGGCCGAAGCCGCGCTCAAATATTTCCTCGTGGGCGGCGTCTCGGCAGCGTTCCTTCTTTTCGGCCTGAGCCTCATTTACGGCGTCACCGGTTCCACTTCCATTGCGGACCTCGCCCAAACCCCTCGCGCCACCCTCCTGGACCCGCTACTGCTCGCCGGGGTGGTCATGGCAATGGTCGGTTTCGGCTTCAAAGTCGCCGCCGTCCCGTTCCACCTCTGGGCACCGGATGTCTATGAAGGCGCGCCCACTCCGTCGGCGGCGCTCATCGCCTCCGGCTCCAAAGTCGCCGGGTTCCTGATCCTCGCAAAACTCCTCACCTTCGGCTTTGCCAAAGGGGGGGGAAGCGCGGCGTGGGGATTGATGCAGCCCGGCTGGCTCCCCGTCCTGGGAATCGTCGGCGCACTTTCCGTGGTCGTGGGGAACCTCGCCGCGCTGAGCCAGTCCAACGTCAAACGCATCCTCGCCTACTCCGCCATCGCGCAATCCGGCTACATGCTCCTGGGCCTTATGGCGGCAGGGAAAACCGGCGT
>JAPLTE010000023.1 GCA_026398235.1 Verrucomicrobiota bacterium | reverse complement strand
GAGTTACGGCCTCGTCCAAACGGGCGGGCCTAGGAAAAAACAGACACTCTCGCACTCTTTGCGGTGCCGGTGGCCACCGGCACCGCAACTCACCTCTCACGTCTCAGCGGAGATGACAATCCGACTCATACAAGGAAAAAATCAAAAGAGAATCTGGAACTCAGGAACTCAGGAAAATTGACACAGCGCATCCTCTCATTAGGAATGAAATCGGCACCACCCTTTTTATGACTCCACGCACATCAAAGAAAACCTTAAGCGAACCCTTGGTAGGAAGATTCTTTCATTCAATTGAAAATGGAAAAGTCGTTTGGCAAGGAACTGTAATTGGGCGTGTTTCCGAAGAAGTTTACCTAGTTCAGCTTTTCGAGTGGTTGATGGGTGAGCCTTCCGATCAGCGGCTGGTCGGGGTTAACGAAATGACGCAATGGCTATTTTATTCTTCGCAAGACGAAATGACATATTCTTACGAGCATGGCACTGCCTCAAAAAAACGGGCAAAGGTCAAATAATCTCATTTATGGATGAAATCCGCTCGTTCCCAAGCCGGAGCTTAGGAACGTAGTCGGGGTTTTTAGTAGCGTGCATCTGCCTTTTTCCTGAGTTCCTGAGTTCCAGATTGCATTATTTTCCTGATTTCCCACTTGCAAAGCGGCGGGCGGGATGGTGGGTTTAACGCCCCTATGAGCGAGCCAGCCAAACAGCCAATGAAACCCACCGAACGGATGGAGAAGATCGTGTCGTTGTGCAAACGTCGCGGTTTCATTTTTCAATCGAGCGAAATTTACGGCGGCATCAACGGCTTTTGGGATTACGGTCCGCTCGGCGCGGAGCTCAAGCGCAACGTGAAGGAGCTTTGGTGGAAGAGCATGACCAAGATGCGCGAGGATGTCGTGGGCCTGGACGCCAGCATCATCATGCACCCGGCAATCTGGAAAGCTTCGGGCCACTGCGACACGTTCGCCGACCCGATGGTGGATTGTTTGCTCACCAAAAAGCGGCTCCGGGCCGATCAGATCGAACCGCAAAGCGGCGTCGCCTATTTTTGGAGCGGCGCGAAAGACGAGGTGAGCGGCAAGGAAGTGTGCGAACCGTTCTCGGCCTTGCTGGCTCAAGGAAAACCCGCGGAGAGCGCCCGCAAGGTCGCCACGCAATTTTACAGCCAGCGCGGATTGCAAAATGTCGCGCTGCTCGGCGAACGCACCGAGAAAGTCGAAAACTCCACGAGCTACAACCCGGAGAACGGCGCGCTGCTGACCGAGCCGCGCATGTTCAACCTGATGTTCAAGAGCCATGCAGGCCCCGTGGAGAGCGAGGAGAACGCGGTTTATCTGCGCCCCGAAACCGCGCAGGCCATTTTCGTTCAATTCAAGAACGTGCTGGAAACTTCGCGCCAGAAAGTGCCGTTCGGCATCGCGCAAATCGGCAAGGCGTTCCGCAACGAGATCAATCCGCGCAACTACACCTTCCGCTCCCGCGAGTTTGAGCAGATGGAACTCGAATTTTTCATCAAGCCCGACGAGGTGGTGGAAAAACAGTGCGGAGCCGTTGCGAGCTTGCCGAAAGACGGTGCGCCGACCGATCCGCCGCAACCGAACTGGGGCTGGGAAGTCTGGCACGGTTATTGGGTCGAGCAGCGGATGCGCTGGTATGAGAGCATCGGCCTCACGCGCGATACGCTGGAGCAATACTGGCAAAAGAAAGAGGAACTCGCCCATTACGCCCGCGCCACGGTGGACATCCTCTACAAATTTCCGTTCGGCACGCAGGAACTCGAAGGGATCGCGGCGCGCGGCAACTTCGACCTCACGCAGCACCAGACGCATTCCGGGAAATCGATGGAATATTTCGACCAGGAAGCGACCGCGAAATACATCCCGCACGTGATCGAACCATCGGCGGGAGTGGACCGTTTGCTGCTGGCGCTGATCTGCAACGCGTATGACGAGGAGGAAGTCGTGGACGAAAAGGGCAAGGCCGAGGTGCGCACGGTGATGCGTTTCCATCCGCGCGTGGCCCCGATCAAAGTCGGCATTTTCCCGCTGCTCAAGAACAAGCCGCTGCTGGTCGAGAAAGCGCTTGCGGTGCGCGATATGTTGCGCCCGTTCATGAATGTTTTCTATGACGACGGCGGGGCGATCGGTCGCCGTTATCGTCGCCAGGACGAGGCGGGAACACCCTTCGGTGTCACCATCGACTTCGACACCATCGGCGAGAACGGTCCCGAACTCGAAGGAACTGTCACGTTGCGTCACCGCGATTCGATGCAGCAGGAGCGGGTAAAAATCAGCGATCTGCTTTCGATCCTGTTGCCGCAAATCCAGTAGGCAAGGACGTTGACCTCACGCGAAGAACGGATTGTGCGCGCGTTCCTCGGCCACGGTGGTCAACGGGCCATGACCGGGACAGAGAACGGTCTCCGGCGGTAACGTGAAGATTTCTTCGCGATTGGTGCGAAGGGCGTCAGCGTAGGAGACCATTCCCCCGCCCATGGAGCCTGCAAAGAGCGCGTCTCCGACCACCGCCACGGGCCGCTCCAAACCGTGGATGACATAACTGGTTCCACCCCGGCTGTGCCCCCAGGTGGAACGCGTTGCGATGCGCAGTTGCCCGCAGGCGAACTCGCGTCCGGTCGCGAACGTCTCCGCGCCGCGAAACGGTTCCCGCTGCGACACATAAATAGGCGCGCCGGTTTCGTTGTGCAACCGGTCGAGGTCCGCCACGTGATCGCCGTGCGTGTGCGTCAGAAAAATTCCGTGCAGCTTGAGTTTTTGGGACCGCAAAATCTCCAGCATCGGCGTGCAATCCGCCCCGGTGTCGAAGGCTGCCGCCTCGCCGCTGGCCGCATCCCAAACAACATACGAGTTCACGCCCATACCTCCGTAAGCCGTGGTGCATGGGGCGAGCCCGGCTACGTGCACCGGTGCCGGGCGGTAGTCCGGGAGCGCCGCCAGCGCCTGGGCATTGAGCCCGAGCAGCGGCGCGACCTTGCGGAGCACCGCCGCGTCATAGTGCTCGTGCTGGATCCGTTGAAGCTCCGCGAGCGAGATTCCGGCTTGTTCCGACAATGCACGATTCGTGAGACCCAAGCCGCGCTGGGCCTTGTTCACCACGTCCGCAAAGTTGTCCTCCATGGGGAGCGGCATGGCCCTATTCTCCGGATTGAATCGGTTGCCGCGGCAATCGCAATGTGCAGAGCAGGGCTAGAACAAGAATCCCGGCCGCAGCCCAGAATGGCGTGCGCCCATAGAGTTGATTTGCGCCCCCGGCGTCCTTGCTCAAAAGCCACCCGGCGAGGAATGGTCCCACCCAGCGGCCCAAGCTTCCCGCTGATTGCATCAACCCGATCACGCGGCCCTGCCATTTGCGATCGGCGCTTTGCGAGGCGAGTCCATTGACGATTGGGGTGAAGAGGCTATTGCCGATGCCGACGATTGCGGTAAAGAGCAGGAGCGAGCGCAGATCGCTGCTTAAAGGCAACAATATCAAGCCGACCACCAGCACGATGCAACCTGCGACCGCGATGCTTTTCTCACTGCAACGTTTCAATACCTGGCGCAGCACCCCGCCTTGCATCAGCGCGCCGACCAATCCAATGAATGCAAAGATATAGCCGTTGTGGCGGGCATCATACCCAAAGCGCTGCGAAGTAAAGAGCGCGAAGTTGGTGGTCATGATTGAGAAGCCGACGATTGCCAGAAAATAACTTCCCATCAACACCGGCAAATGCCAGCCGTGCTGGAACACTTCGCGCAACGAGGCGCTTTCTTCCTGGGCGACGCGGTGTTCGTGCGAGAGGCTTTCCGGCAGGAACCAGTAAACGAGCACGGCATTGAGAGCCGCAAGCGCGCCCGCGAAATAAAACGGGGCGCTAATGGAAATGTGCGTCATGATCCCGCCAATGGCCGGGCCGAAAATAAAGCCGAGGCCAAATGCCGCGCCAATCATCCCCATGGCTTTGGAGCGTTCTTCAGGTTTGGTGACATCGGCGATATAGGCTTGCGCCGTGGAGATGTTCCCGCCGCTGATGCCGTCAATAATGCGCGCGATGAAGAGCCAGAGCAGCGTCTGTGCAGCGCCCATAATAAAGAACCCCACGCAGGTGCCCAGCAAACTGACGAGCAACACCGGCCGACGCCCCACGCGGTCGGAAAGCTTGCCCAATAGCGGCGCGGAAAGGAATTGCATGGCGGAGTAGATGCCCACCAGCCAACCATTGGTCATTTCACTGGCACCGAAATGTTTGGCATACAGCGGCAGCACGGGAATGACGATGCCAAACCCGACCAGGTCGATGAAGACCGTCAGGAAAATCAAATAAAGTGGAGAGCGAAGTTTGGCCATAATGCAAAAAGAGGCAGGCTAGTGATGGCAACCGCACGAACCGCCACAGCATCCGTGACCCTTGGGTTTGGAAGGGGCCGGCAGCCCGGCTTTCTGCAGAATACCATAGCCTCCGGAGATCACGCGGCGGACCGGGACGCCTGTTTCGGGATGGTGCGTCAACGGTTCGTCCTTCATGCTCTGCTTGACCTCAAACTGGGTGTTCGGCTCGGCCACGGTTTCGTAAATGTAAATCGGCATAAATTTGGCATACTATTCATCCCCACCTGTCTTTCCGCAAGCTCCAGACTATGGCTTCCACAAAATAAAAAGCGCAATACGATTTCATGCTCACCCATTCACATATAAGCCAGAATCGATCGTATAAGATTACAGATGCAGCGGATTCCGCATCTTATTCATCATATTAACCTTGCTATATAGATATGAGTTTGGAAATCTCGGGTCATATGAAGCATCCTAATATGCGCATTGCACATCTCAAAGAGATGATTGCTCTTGAGGAAAAACGGGCCACATTGCTCACCCAGATTGATGTCGTCAACGAACGGCTTTCCACGATTCAAAGTGAACTTTATGGCGCCGGTCTGCCCCGTATCGCCAAAGAAAAGCGGGTTGCAAAATCGAAGGGACGCAAAGGACGCGGAGAACTCAAAGGACAGATTCTCGAAATCTTGAATGCGGCGGGAAAAACAGGTGCGACTGTGAAAGAATTGGCGGAGCGCATCGGCATCAAGGCAGCGAATATCCATTCCTGGTTCAGCGTGAACCTGGGGAAGATCGCGGGACTTAAAAAGATCGGTAAAGCACGTTATGCGATCAACGGCGCTGCCGCAACTGCCTTCCAAGCCAGCCAAAAGAGCGGCAAGAAAATCCAAGCGCCCCAAAAAAGCCAAGGCGGTGAAGGTTCAGGCAAAGGCAGCAAAATCTCCGAAACCGGACAAAGTCGTTAAGTCTGTTAAAAAGCGCAAAGCGGGCCGCGGCCAATTGAAAGCGCGGATCCTGGGGGCCTTAAAGAGCGCGGGTTCGGAGGGGATGAGCATCAAAGCGATGTCGGAGAAGCTGAATGCCAACTATAAAAATCTCTATGTATGGTTTGTAACCACCGGCAAGAAAATCGGCGGGGTCAAAAAGATCGGCCCGGCCCGGTATCAATTTCAAGGCGCCTGATCCGCACAAGCAATTGCAAAAAAGGGAGTGGGCTGACCCCACTCCTTTTTTTGTGCTCACAAGCCGGGCGGATCAATCCTGGTGGAACACTTCCTCCATGGAAGCCCACCATTCCCCCTCGGCTCGGTCCGGCAGCGGGTTCTGACAAGGAATGCAGTGGCTCCACCAATCCTGCGTCACCGGATCAGCGGCCATTTGGGCCATGTCTGCGGCGAAATCCGTTCCCGTGTATTCAAAATAGCTGAAGAGGTAGGGCTTGCCGTCGATGTGCCGCAAGTAAATCGAATAGTTTTGAATATGGGAGGCTTTGATCCTCTCAAGCACTTTGGGCCATACTGCGGCATGCAGCCTTTTGTATTCCTCTATTTTTTCCGGATGGAGCCCAAGGACGGAACCGTAGCGTTTCATGGTTTGTAGAATTTGGGTGAGGGTTGATGAGGGTTGGAGCCGCGAGCTTGCCAAGAATAGCCATAAAGGCAAGCTTAATACCGGTAGGGCTCGGGCAGGCCAAAAGCGTTGCGGATCACGGTGGCTTCCGCTTTTTTGCCCGCGATGCGGACCTCCACAATATCGAAGCGAAACAGGATATCCGGGCTGCCGAGCAGCTTGAGCCACGCGAGCGCTCCCCGGGTGATAAGCCGTTGTTTTGCGCGCGTGACCGCTTCCGCCGGAGCGCCGAACGCTTCGGAGCTTCGCGTTTTCACTTCGACAAAGACGAGCGTATCGCCGTCGCGGCAGACCAGGTCGACCTCGCCGCCCTTGGGGGCGCGGAAGTTGCGATAGAGCACTTTGTAGCCGATGCGGCGCAAATGCCTGGCGGCAATCTGCTCGCCGCGATACCCCAGCGCGTGCCGCGGATCAGAGAAGCTCGAGCTGCGCCTCCCGAACCGGGAGAAAACTGCGGCGATGAATCGGACAAGGCCCATGGAATTGCAGCATAGCAAGATGCCCCGGGGTTCCATAGCCTTTGTGTTGAGAAAATTGATAGCCGGGGTAGAGCGCGTCCATTTCGTGCATGATCCGGTCGCGTGTGACTTTCGCGAGCACGCTGGCTGCGGCAATCGAGAGGCTCAACGCGTCGCCGCCCACAAGCGCGGTATAGGGCACCGGGAAAGGGCGGACCGGGAGGCCATCGATCAAGGCGTGCTGCGGTATGATGGAGAGCGCCCTCACGGCCCGCCGCATGGCTTGGTGAGTGGCGCGCAGGATGTTGATCCGGTCGATCTCCTCCGTATAGGAGACGGAAACGGCCCACGTGATGCCGTTGCCCCGCGCGGTCAGCTCGCGATAAATCTCCTCGCGCACCTCGGCGCTGAGTTGTTTGGAGTCGGTGAGCGTTTTGTGCCGGAAGCGCTCCGGTAAAATGACAGCGGCCGCGACCACTGGACCTGCCAGTGGGCCGCGGCCTGCCTCGTCAATGCCCGCGATGATCTCCAGCCCCGCTTTGCGCAGTTTGCGCTCGTGCCGGAATGAGCACCGCATGGCTCAGAATTTACACTGCTTTTTCGCGAACGGCCATTGCCGACTTGCCTTTGCGGTCGCGCAGGTAGTTGAGCTTGGCGCGGCGTGCAGTGCCGGCCTTCTCCACTTCGACCTTCGCGATGCGGGGCGAGTGAACCGGGAATACGCGTTCCACGCCTTCGCCGTAGGAAATGCGGCGGACGGTGAACGAGGCGTTAAGGTCAAACCCTTTGCGGGCGATCACAATGCCGGTAAAAATCTGGATGCGTTCCTTGTCGCCTTCGACCACGCGGGTGTGCACCCGCACGCTGTCGCCCACCTTGAAGGGGGTTACTTCGGGTTTGAGTTGTTCCTTTTCGATCGTCTGGATGATATTCATGGTCGTGGCCTCTAAAGTTGGAAAAGAGCCGGGTTATTTAACCCATTTTCGCCCCTTGGCAAACAGAAATCGCTCTCCAACGGTGAAAAACCTGCGGATTTCCCTCCAAAGACAGGAGGAAGCACAGATTTCCGCAGATTTTTTCGAAATTGAGAGAATAATAACCTTCTTGCCTTTTCCTGAGTTCCTGAGTTCCTGATGGGTTTTTATGGATTTTGAAATCACTTCCGGCTGCGAGCCGATTATTGACCTGCATAGCGACGCCTATTTCATGGGCGAAGCGCTCCGGCAAGCCCAGCGCGCCTATGCGGCGGATGAGGTGCCGATCGGAGCGGTCGTCACCCACAAGGGGAAGGTCATTGCCCGGGCTTTTAACCAGGTGGAGCAGCTCCAGGACGCCACGGCGCACGCCGAAATGCTTGCCATTACCCAGGCCGAGAGCGTGTTGGGCAACTGGCGGCTCAATGAATGCGAACTTTTCGTCACCAAAGAGCCGTGCCCGATGTGCGCCGGAGCCATTGTCCATGTTCGGCTGGCCCGGGTCATTTTCGGCTGCCCGGACCCGAAGGGGGGCGGAGCGGGGGGGCTTTTCAACATACTGCAAAGTCCGAGCCTCAACCACCGGTGCGAGATCACAAGCAGCGTCCGGTTGGACGAATGCCGCGGGCTGTTGCGCTCGTTTTTTGGCGAAAAACGGCGCGGTGAGCGGGAATAAGGTGAGCGGGCGCAAGAAGCCGTTTTCGACAAAAAGTCAGTAATTCTTCTCGTTCGTATCTCGTCGTTCGATCTCATCCTCGTTCATATCTCATCCTCGTTCATCTCTCATTAACACCGGGCTTTAGCCCGGTGAAAGCTCCGCCCTGCGGCAAAGCCGTTTCAACGGCTTATCTCCGCAAAGGAAGCCGTTAAAACGGCTAGCATCTAGACTACATCGTGGCACCGGGCTAAAGCCCGGTGTTAATGAGACGTCAATCGCATCCCATTCCACAGAATCCGCCATCCCATTCCACAGAATTCGCCATCCCATTCCACAGAATTCGCCATCCCATTCCACAGAATTCGCCATCCCATTCCACAGAATTCGCCATCCCATTCCACAGAATTCACCATCCTCCCATTCCACAGAATCCGCCATTCCCCCATTCCACAGAATCCGCCATTCCCCCATTCCACATAATCATTGCTTCACCTTGGGTGCGGCGCTATTTTGTTTTCCCTTTTTTATGCACACCATCCTGGCCAAAAAGCAGCTCAGCCCCAACGTGACGCGCCTGGACCTTCTGGCTCCGCGCATTGCGGAGATCAAGAAGCCGGGCCAATTTGTCATTGTGCGCGCCAAAGAAGGCGATGAGCGCATCCCGCTGACGATCGCCGATGCCGATCCGACGCAGGGGACCATCGCGCTGGTGATCCAGGCTGTGGGCAAGGCGACGCGTGAACTCGTGGCGCTGGAAGTGTGCGATGCCATTCGCGATGTCGCCGGGCCGCTGGGCCACCCGACCGAACTGATCTCCTCCGGCCGCGCTTTGTGCGTCGGCGGCGGCGTGGGAACGGCAGTCGTGCATCCCATTGCCAAAGCACTGCACGCCATGGGCGTCCATGTGACGAGCGTGATCGGCGGGCGCTCCAGGGAATGGGTGATTTTTGAGGAGGAACTTGCAAAGTGCGGCGACGTGATCGTTTGCACCGACGACGGCAGCTACGGCCGCAAAGGGTTTGTCACCGATGCCGCAAAAGAAGTGCTGGAAACGGGCGGCGTGGATATTGCCTACGCGGTCGGCCCGGTGCCGATGATGCGGGCCGTCGCCAACCTGACCCGCCCTTACAACGTCCACACGATCGTCTCGCTCAACCCGGTCATGGTGGACGGAACGGGAATGTGCGGCGGGTGTCGCGTCGATATCGGCGGTGAAACGAAATTCGCCTGCGTGGACGGCCCGGAGTTTGACGGCCACAAAGTCGATTTCGACCTGCTCGCCGACCGTCTCTCCACGTATCGGGAATTTGAACAGCGGGCCAACGCCTGCGCCGACGGCCAGTGCAAAATCCGGCGGTAATCCCCTTTCTTTTTATGCAGCCCACCATTTCAGCCAAAGAGCGGATGCAAATCACCCGGCAAGCGATGCCGGAACAGGACGCCCACGAGCGCAGCGGCAATTTCAAGGAAGTGAACCTCGGCTTTTCCGAACAGCTCGCCCTTCTGGAGGCGCAACGTTGCATCCAGTGCAAGGAAGCCAAGTGCATCAAAGGATGTCCCGTCATGGTGAACATTCCGCGTTTCATTAAATGCATCACCGACGGCGATCTTGCGGGCGCGGCCCGAAGCCTTTTCGGCGACAACGCGCTGCCGTCCATCTCCGGGCGCGTTTGCCCGCAGGAAGAACAGTGCGAAGGGTCGTGCATCCGGGGGGTCAAGGGGCAGCCCGTCGCGATTGGTTATTTGGAGCGGTTCGTCGCCGACTGGGCGCGCACCCAAGGCGGCGTGCTGGACACGACAGCGCCCGTTCCGAGCGGGAAAAAAGTCGCAGTCATTGGTGCCGGGCCCGCCGGGCTCACCGCCGCGGGCGAGTTGGTCAAGCAAGGCCACGATGTCACGATTTACGAAGCGCTGCACAAACCGGGCGGCGTGCTCGTGTATGGCATCCCGGAATTCCGTTTGCCGAAAAAAATCGTCGCCGCGGAAGTCGATCGCCTGACGAAAGCGGGGGTCAAAATTGAGTGCAATGTCGTGATCGGGCGCACGTACACGATCCCGGAATTGCGCGCGCAATTCGACGCGCTCTTTATCGCCAACGGCGCGGGGTTGCCGGTGTTCATGAACGTGCCGGGCGAAAATTTCAAAGGGGTCTATGCCGCCAACGAATACCTGACGCGCGTGAACCTCATGGAGGCCTACGATCTCCCCAACACGAATACCCCGGTGCTGATCGGCAAGCGGGTCGCGGTCGTCGGCGGTGGCAATGTCGCCATGGACGCCGTGCGCACCGCCAAACGGCTCGGTGCCGAGCAGGCGATGATCGTCTACCGCCGCACGAAGGAAGAGATGCCCGCGCGGGTGGAAGAAGTCCACCACGCCGAACACGAAGGGGTCGATTTCCAACTGCTCGTCGCCCCGCTGGAAGTGCTCGGCGACGACAAACGGTGGGTCACCGGATTGAAGTGCAACCGGATGGAACTCGGCGAACCCGACGCTTCCGGTCGCCGCAAACCACAGGTGATCCCCGGCTCCGAGTTCGTGCTCGAATGCGACGTGGTCGTGGTGGCCATTGGCACCAAGGCCAATCCGCTCCTCACCGCGACCTGTCCCGACTTGAAGCTCAACAAATGGGGCAACATCGAGACCGATGCGAACGGCATGACCAGCATTCCCGGCGTTTTCGCGGGCGGCGACATCGTGCGCGGCGCAGCCACCGTCATCCTCGCGATGGGCGACGGCAAAAATGCCGCGAAGGCGATCAATGGCTATCTCGAACAAGCGTGAGCTAAGAAGCTGTCTAAAAATTCGGAGGAGGTGCGCAAGAGGGAGAAATGGGGTATGACAAGGCACGAGCGAGGAGCCTATCGGTGGATAGGCGACGAGCGAGTAACACCGTCAGAGCCCGTTTATACCCTCTTGCCCTTTGGGTTGCGCATCTTTTGGCGCTGGCCTGCGTTGTTCGTCGGTCGCAGATCGTAAAGATATGCTCCCTCCTCACCGCCTTGGCCATCCCCAAAACCTGCTGCAACGCACCCCGCTCCCAATTTTTAGACAGCTTCTGAGAAGCCGCGCTGATTGTTTTGGCTTTTGTTCCAAGAAAACCTTCTGTTAGGTTTGTGTGATTTATGTCCACAGATACCACGCCCTGGTCCCGCAAAAACCCATTCCCCGCCCGGTTGCTCGTCAATCGCGGCCTTTCGGGGATCTATTCCGCCAATGACACCCGGCATTACGAGCTTTCGTTGGGCGAGTCGGGGCTGACGTATGAAGCGGGCGATGCCGTGGGCGTCGTCGAGAGCAACTGCCTCAACCTGGTGCAGGATATCCTGAACGCGCTGCATTGCACCGGGGACGAACTCGTGCCCGATCCCGCCGGAGGCAATCCCAAGCGGCTGCGCGATGCGCTTTGGAAGGATTGCGCGATCACCAAGCCTTCCCCGCAATTTTTGCATGCCTTGGTGGAAAAAGCGGGCGATTCCGCACCGTTCCTGCGCGACCTGCTCACGCCCGACCAGAAAGAGGCGCTGGAACATTACCTCGAAGGATTGCACATTGTCGATTTGCTGGAGGAACACCCTTCGGCGTGCTTTAGCGCGGAGGAATTCGTAAAGGTTTTGCGCAAACTCACGCCCCGGCTTTACTCGGTAGCATCGAGCCCCAAAGTGCACCCCGAGTTGGTCCACCTGACCGTGGCGACCGTGCGCTACGAAAGCAAAGGGCGGCTGCGCAAAGGGGTTTGCTCCACCTACCTCGCCGAGCGCGTGGCGGTCGGCTCCCTCGTGCCGATCTTTTTCCATGTCGCCAAAGGGTTCCGGCTTCCTGAAGACGGCAACACGCCGATCATCATGGTGGGCGCGGGCACCGGCATTGCGCCGTTCCGGGCTTTTATGCAGGAGCGGATTGCCACGGGAGCCAAAGGCGGCAATTGGGTTTTCTTCGGCGGCCAGTTGGAGAAGGAAGATTATCTGTACCGCGAGGAATTTGAAAAAATGCAGGCTGACGGCATTTTGACCCGGCTCAACACGGCCTTTTCACGCGACCAGGAGGAGAAGATTTACGTGCAGCACCGGATGCTTGAGCATGCCGCCGAATTATGGAAATGGCTGGAAGAAGGGGCGCATTTCTTTGTCTGCGGCGACGCCTCGCGCATGGCCAAGGATGTCCACGCAGCGCTTCATTCCATTGTCCAGACCGAGGGCGGCAAAACCGCCGGGGAAGCCTCCCATTACCTGGAGACAATGGAAAAAACCAAGCGTTACAAGCGCGACGTGTATTAATCCCGCCATGCAAAAGCCGCCCCATGCGGCGGCCCTCACTGCGTTCGGGAGGACCAGCATGCAACAAGTCATACCATTTCTTTAAAATAAACGGACGACCTTTGGTCATTTTTCAGCGCCGAAGGCGCGGCCCCATACCAGCCTTCGGCAACGCCCAAGGGTTTCCAGAAAACAACGCCCAAGGCTGAAAGCCCGCACCATCCCAAAAAGGTGTGCTATGGTGCGGGCCTTCAGCCCTGCCTCAATCCTCTCCTACAACCCAGCCCTTCGGGCTGGGCTGGTATGTTCTCGCGCCTTTGGCGCTCAAGAGTCCAATAATTTATGAGAGTTGGTATCAGTATGACTTCGCCCAGAGCACCCGCTTCTTGCTCGGGCTGCCGCATACGACACACGCACCCTCTTCTTCCACGGCATCAAATGGGAGGCACCGGATGGTCACTTTCAGATCGGTTTTAATGACCTCCTCGCATTTCCCGCAGCCGCACCAGTGGGCGCGCGCAAAACCGCCGTGGATTTCCGGCTTGTTGGCGTCCTTGGGCGTGAAGAAGGCGTAGAACGCCTCGCGGCTGTCCACCAAACGGGTGTTCTCATCGCGATACGCGAGCGCGCGGGCGTAAAGGGTGTCCTGTATCGACTGGAGGATCGCCGGAATCTGCGCGGGCAGATCGGCGGCGGGAAGGAACTCTTTCTCTTTCGTCCCCCGATCGCGGCGAGCCAGCGCCACGGTGCCTTGGGCGAGATCGCGCGGGCCGATTTCAATCCGCACCGGTGCCCCTTTTTTGATCCATTCCCAATTTTTGGTGCCGCCGCCGAGATCGCGTTGATCGACCTCGACCACAACCGGTTCGCCATGGAAACGCTGCGTGCGAATCTCCCCGGCGAGCTTGTGCGCCGCTTCGAGCACCGCATCCCGCGTGTCGGGCTTCGGCGTGACCGGCAAAATGACCACGTGCGTGGGAGCCACGCGCGGCGGGAGGATCATCCCGTCGTCGTCGGCGTGCGCCATGATGAGCGTCCCAATCAGCCGGGTGCTCACGCCCCAGCTGGTCGTCCAGGCGAACTCCTCGCGGCCTTCGCGCGACTGGAATTTGATGCCGCTCGCCTTCGCAAAATTCTGCCCCAGGAAATGGGACGTCCCGGCTTGGATCGCCTTGCGGTCCTGCACCATCGCCTCGATGCAGAGCGTCCGGTCCGCGCCGGGAAACCGCTCGCTCTCGCTCTTTTCGCCGCAATAGACGGGGATCGCCAAATGCTCGCGCGCGAACGTTTCATAGACGCCGAGCATCTTCTCGGTTTCCTCGATCGCTTCCTCGCGGGTTTCGTGGGCGGTGTGCCCTTCCTGCCAGAGAAATTCCGCCGTGCGCAGGAAAACGCGCGGCCGCATCTCCCAGCGGACGACGTTGGCCCACTGGTTGATCAGGATCGGCAAATCGCGGTACGACTGCACCCATTTGGCATAGGTCGCCCCGATGATCGTCTCCGAAGTGGGCCGGACCACGAGCGGCTCGGTCAATTCCGAAGCCGGCGCGGGACGCATTTTGCCATCGGGACCGACTTCAAGGCGGTGGTGCGTCACCACGGCGCATTCCTTGGCAAACCCTTCGACGTGCGCCGCCTCTTTTTCGAGGTAGCTGATCGGGATGAACAGCGGGAAGTAAGCGTTCTTGTGGCCGGTGGCCTTGAACATCCGGTCGAGCTGCTGCTGAATGGCCTCCCAGATGCCGTAGCCCCACGGTTTGATCACCATGCAGCCGCGCACATCGGACGCCTCGGCCATGTCGGCGGCGCGCACAACTTGCTGATACCATTCGGGAAAATCCTGTTCGCGGCGCGGGGTGATGGCAGTTTTGGGTGCGGGCGTTTGGTCACTCATGGCAGATAAAAAGGAATCCGCAGCTTACGCAGATTTTCACAGATTAAGAAAGGGATTTTCATCCGGGGGATAACGCACTTCTCTCTGCAACCCCATTGGGGAATCAGCGTAATTGTCCCAAAAACCTTTTATAAAATTCGACGCCCCGCTGGAGGTCATCGACGGAAATCCATTCGTCGTTGGTGTGGGCTTGGGCAATGGAACCGGGACCGGCGGCCACGGCGGGAATCCCGGCGGCGGCGAACACGGCGGCGTCGCAAAACCACGGCGCGCCACACGGTTTGCCCCCGGCGCGTTCGAGGACGGCAATGAGCGGATGGGCGGGGTCGGTCCACAACGGGCGGGATTGATGCCAGCTTGCTTCGAGATCGGGGCAAGCGGTGCGCAGCGTTTCGACGATCTCCTCGACAAAGCCGGGGCGGTCCTGCGCCGGTAGCGTGCGAAAATCAACGCTCGCGTGGCATTCGTCGGGGACAATGTTGATTTTGCTGCCGCCCCGGATCGTCCCGACGCTTGCCGTGGGGGTGCCGAGAATGGGATCGGATATTCCCGTCAAACCCGGAATCACTTTTTCGCGCAGGACGCCCAACACCTCCATCATTTTGTAGATGGCGTTCTCCCCGCGCTCGGGCGCAGAGGCGTGGACCGCACGGCCCCGCGTGGTGAGGTGGAGCCAGGTGGACCCTTTGTGGGTGTGGACGATGTCCAGCCCGGTCGGTTCGCCGATCAGCGCGAAATCGGCGCGGTGCTTCGCCACAAACGCCTTGGAGCCGTATTGCCCGGCTTCTTCCCCCACCAAACCCACAAAGCAAATCTCGTAACCCAGCGCGGGGAGTTGCTCGCGCATTTCCCAAAGCGCCCAGAGCATTGCGGCCATTGGGCCTTTGGTGTCGCTTGCTCCGCGCCCCCAGAGCTTCCCGTCCCGCACTTCGGCGGAAAAAGGATCGATTGTCATCCCGGCAATGCTCACTGTGTCCAGGTGCGGCGCGAAAAGAACGCGCTTTTTGCCGGGCGCGTGGCTGGGAAAAACGCCGAACACATTCGGGCGGCCCGGCAGCACCTCCTCCAACGCGGCGTTCGCCCCGGCTTCCCGCAAAAACTCCGCGACAAACTCGGCACAGGCCGCCTCGCCCGTGGTATCCAGGCCGGGGTCGCCATCCGGGTTCACACTGGGTATGCGCACCAGCGTTTGCAGAAGCTCGGTGACGTTGGCAGGCCGGTTCATGATTTAAGAAAACGGATGCATTTTTATAAATCCTTCTCTTCCCTTCGTGCTCTTCGCGTCCTCTGTGGTGAAATTTCTGATCTATTTCACGCAGGTCTTCAAATACCAATCGACGAACTTCGGGATGCCTTCGCTGATCTTCGTCACGGGCCGATAGCCGAGTTGCTCACGCGATTTGGTAATATCCGCGTAGGTGAGTGGGACATCGCCCGGCTGTTCCGGGAGGCGGTTGATGATCGCCTTTTTGCCCAGCGCGGTCTCAATGGCGGCGATCAATTCGCTCAAGGTCGTCGTCTGGCTCTCGCCCAGGTTGAAGACATCGCAGAGCGGCCCCTCGTAGGTAAGGCAGGCGATGATCCCTTGCAGAATATCGTCGATATACGTGTAGTCGCGCCGGGTCGAGCCGTCGCCGTATTGGTCGATGGAGCGCCCCTCGTGGATCAGCTTTGTGAACTTGTGGATCGCCAGGTCGGGCCGCTGCCGGGGTCCGTAAACCGTGAAGAAGCGCAGGCTCACCGTGCGCATCCCATACAGGTGCGAGTAGTTGGAGCAGAGTTGCTCGGCGGCCAGTTTGGTCGCGGCGTAGGGGCTGATGGTCTGGTTTAAACAGAGCCCCTCGTGGAAGGGGGCCGTCTTGAGCACGCCATAAACCGAGGAGCTTGAGGCGTTGATAAACCGCTTCACCCCGGCCTGCCGCGCTGCTTCCAGAAGATTGAAGGTCCCGATGACGTTCGCCTCGATGTACAGCTTGGGCTCTTTAATGGACGGACGCACCCCGGCCCGCGCCGCAAGGTGAATGATCGCATCGAAATGACCCGCGCTCACGATCCGGTTCACGGCGTCGGCGTCGCGGATGTCCGATTCATGCACCGCAACCCGGCCCGCCACCGCGGCGAGGTTCGCCCGTTTGATCTGCGGATCGTAAAAATCATTGAATTCATCGACCACCTCCACAGCGTGCCCCTCTGCCAGAAGCCGCTCCACGAGATTGGACCCGATAAAGCCGGCTCCGCCTGTCACCAAGATTTTCATCGTCGCAACCTAAAGATCGCTGAAAAGACGAGCAAGCAAAACATTCCGCCCCCCGGGAGCAATCTGCCGGTTATTTAATATTTTTTTCGGGGCACGCAACCGGAGATTGACACCCCGGACAGCCAATGCGATAGAAACGGAACCCACTATGGCAGACGAGCCCACACCCCCCCCTGCACCCCAAGACCAAAGCCTTCCCAAGAAGTCGACCGTGCGGATCACCCTGCCACCAAAGCCGGGTGCCGCCAGCGATTCCAAGAAGGAAACCATCCGCATCAACCTGCCCCAGCCGGGTGCAGCCGTGAAGAAGGAAACCGTGCGGATTGGGGAGGTCAAAAAGGAAACCATCCGCATCAATCTCCCCTCCTCAACCGGCTTTAAGCGGGACACGATCCGCATCAGTACGCCCGAAGGCAAGCCCGTCGATGAGGCCTCGCGGACAACCATGCCGATCCACCTGCCCACAGCGGTTGCCCCTCCCACGGTAGCCCCCGTGCCGCCGCCTCCCGCAGGCAAGTTTTCGCTTCCGCCCAAACCCCCGGGGATCCTGCCCCCGCCGCCCCCTTCCAGCATCCCCGTGCCCCCTCCTGCCGCGGCCCCTTCCCTGCCGCCGCCGCCACGGACCCCTCCTTTGGTGCCCAAGCCGCCCGGGGCCATGCCGACCCCGCCCGCCATCCCGGCCAAACCGGTCATGCCCGGAGCTCCTACGATGCCGGTTGCCCCCGTCGCGGCCAAACCGGTCGAGGTCGCTGCACCCGCAGCCCAAAAGCCGCTCACCCCCAAGAAGGAAACCACGCGCATTGCGTTGCCGCCTGACCCCAAAACGATGCCGAAGGCCACCGTCAAACTCAACCAGACGGCCCCCCTTTCCGCTCCCATGCCGGCACCCGAGATCAAGACTGCCAGCGTCGCCACCGCCACCCAAACCTCCGAAGAAGAAGATCCTATGATGCTCCCCCTCAGTATTGTCGCCCTCTTGGCCGCTATTTTTGCCCTCGCAACGGCCTTTATCGCCGGTTAAACCGAACCTTTGGCGGCGCTTCCCAAAGCCCGCACATCAACCATCCATCTCATGTCCAGCCCGAACGTTTTCCAATTAACTGAAGCGAACTTTGACCAGGAAGTGCTCAACGCCTCCACACCCGTCCTCGTGGACTTTTGGGCAACCTGGTGCGGCCCCTGCAAAATGATTGCTCCGATCCTCGATGAAATCGCGGCGGAAAAGGCCGGAACCATCAAAGTCGCCAAAGTCGATGTGGACGAAAACCAGGCGATTTCCGCCCGGTATGGCATCCGCGCCATTCCGACTTTGCTGTTGTTCAAGAATGGCGAAGTCAAAGAGCAAATCGTGGGCGGGATGGTGACCAAGCGCGATCTGGTCAGCAAACTCGAAGCCCTCGTTTAAATCAAAGCGCACTATCCCTGAACGGCGCCTCCGCAGAGAGGGAGACCGTGTTTCTACGCATCCAAGGAATACGCCCTTATGCGTATTGCGTAGTTATGCGAACAATCTATTCTCGGGGGGTTATGAAACCCTGCGGTCTAGCATTGGCTCTCGGGTTGCTCTCCGCCTTCTCTCTGACACAGGCCCGAGCGACCGCCATTGTAACTTACATCGAGAATCCGGGCGTAGTCACTTCGAGCATCGTCCACGCCCCCAGCTACACATTTGACACCCTTCCCACGGGAGTCCAATCCAATGTGGCTTGGGACGGGGTGGGCACATTCGACCAACTGAACATTCTCAACGCCGACCAATTCGGCGGAGCGGCGAATACTCGGTATGCTGTTGAAGGGCTTGCTTCCGTAAGCCAAACCATTTTGAACCTGAATAGCCCGAGCAGTTATTTCGGCATGTGGTGGTCTGCGGGGGACACTTCCAACACCCTTGATTTCTACAGCGGCGCAAACGGAACCGGCACTTTGCTGGCGGAATTCGCGACTGCCGACCTGCTCAAAGGCCTGCCGTATGCCTATCATGGCAACCCGAATGCGGGTGCGTTGTACCAAACTGATTTGAGCGAACCTTTTGCGTTCATCAACTTTTTTGGGACAGCCGAAACCACCTGGTCATCCATGGTCTTCAGGAATGCCCCCGGAAGCGGATTTGAAGGCGACAACTACACCTCGCGGGTTAAGGCCTACGATGCGTTGGTGGATGGGGCATTGCCTGCATTCCTCATTGAAGCGATCAAAGGAGGACATGAAATTCCTTTGGCCCAAGTGCCCGAGCCAAACGCCGCCTACGCCATGCTCTTGCTCGGGGGGTTGAGCGCGGGAGGAACCCTCTTCCGGCGCTTTAAGAAAGCATAGCCGACACTCGGCTTGGTTCAATGTGGGGGGCAACTCCGCGCGCGGGGCTCGATTCCGCAAGCCGCTTTTACACGTCCAGACCCAAATCC
This sequence comes from Verrucomicrobiota bacterium, assembly GCA_026398235.1. Lineage (GTDB taxonomy): Bacteria > Verrucomicrobiota > Verrucomicrobiia > Chthoniobacterales > Chthoniobacteraceae > UBA695. The sequence continues at coordinate 77 of JAPLTE010000023.1, read as the reverse complement.
GGCTGACGCTCTGCTGGAGACGGGCGAGCGGATTGTTTCCGGGCTTTTGCGGGTTGCTTTTGGACGGGATTGGACGG
>JAPLTE010000034.1 GCA_026398235.1 Verrucomicrobiota bacterium | reverse complement strand
GCGTGGGGCGCTGGGACCTGCCCGGCGGCGACCGGCATCTCTTGCTTTCCGGGATTGTGGATAAACTGCTGCCGCTGGGCGATGATGTGCGGGTTCTGCCCGGGCACGGCCCGGCGACCACGATCGGCAGGGAACGGGCCAGCAATCCCTTTCTCGCGGGAGCGGTTTAAGAAGAACGGGGCGAAGGGAGCGCGAAAAGGGGACGAAGTGCGATTCGTTTCAGATGAGACTTTCGCCTCCACTGTTTCAGAGCTTTTTTCTGGGCGGCTTCGAGTGTTCCACCCACCGGCTGGCCGACGGACGTCGCCTCGACCTGCTCGCCGCCACCCAGCACGACCGTTTTGCAGCGCTGGACTACCGTGCTCTTAAGGAATACGGCATCGCCACCGTCCGCGATGGGGTGCGCTGGCACCTGATCGAACGCAAGCCCGGCTCCTACAACTGGTCGAGTTTCCTCCCGATGCTGCGGGCGGCCCGCGAAACCGGGACGCAGGTCATCTGGGACCTGTTTCATTACGGTTGGCCCGAGGGGCTGGACCTTTTTTCACCGGAGTTTGTGGAACGCTTTGCCGCGTTCGCCCACGCCTTCGCCGTTCTGGTTCAAGAGGAGACAGACAGCGCCCCGTGGGTTGTGCCCGTGAATGAAATTTCGTTTTTTTCATGGGCGGCCGCGGAGGAAGGGGTTCTCAATCCGTTTGTCCGGGGGCGCGGCGGCGAGTTGAAACGGCAGTTGGCCCATGCCAGCATTTTGGCGATGAAAGAGTTGCGCAAGGTGAACCCGGCCACGCGTCTGGTGCAGGTGGACCCGATAATCAATGTTCTTGCGCGGCGGGACCAGCCCGAGGACGCCGCCAAAGCGGAGGCTTTCCGGCTCAGTCAATACGAGGTATGGGACATGATTTCGGGACGCCTGGAGCCGCAACTGGGTGGCCGTCCCGAGCTGCTCGATGTGATCGGCGTGAACTATTACATCCACAACCAGTGGCAATACCCCGGCGGGCACGGCTCCATGATCGCTCCCTCGGACCCGCGCTACCGGCATGTGCGTTGGATGTTGGCAGAGTTGTATGAGCGCTATCGGCGGCCGCTTTTTATCGCTGAAACGGGGATCGAAGATGAAACCCGCCCGGCCTGGCTGCGTTACATGAGCAACGAAGCGGCGGCGGCGGTGGCCTTGGGAATTCCACTCGAGGGGCTCTGCATTTACCCGATCCTGAACCACCCCGGTTGGCAGGATGCCCGGCACTGCTTCAACGGGATGTTTGATTATGCCAACGAAACAGGGCATCGGGACGTTTATCTGCCGCTGGCCACCGAACTCGCCTACCAGGAACACCGAATGGAGGCGCTGCTTTCGGGCCGCGAGCCTTTTGTGGACAGTTGGGATGCGGCCAGCTCCGCGCTGGACTGGGCGGCCCACGTCATGGAAGACCGCACGGATGCTGCGCGGCGCTAGATGCCCCTCACAAAAACAAGGAAGAGGAAGGAGAAAGCCGCGATTTTTGTCGCCACATTTTCGCAAAATGTGATTTAAATGGCGGTAATGAAGAAGGTTTTTGCGTTCCCCCTGATGCTCCTCATTCTGCCTGGGCTTTGGCTTGCCACAGGCAAAAAGCCGTTTGCACACTGGAGGCGGATGACCGCGGCCCAGGTCCAGGAAATTCCAGAGAAATTTGTGCTCACGGCGGAATGCCGGGATATTGATTACGAGATCGATATTGCCGGGGATGTCGCACCGGAATTTCAACTCGAGGTCAAGAGCGAGGTGGGGGGAAAGATCAAGGCGCTCCATGTGGAACCCGGCCAGCAGGTGAAAGCGGGAGAGCCGCTTTGCGAAATCGACGATACGGATTTGCAGAATCAAAAAGCCAGCGTCATGGCAGAGATCGACGGCGGGCAATTGCGGGTAAAGCGGGCGCAGGAGCATTTCAACCGGGGCAAGGAGCTTTTCAAATCGCGACTGATTACCCGGGAGGCGTTCGATAACCTGGAAAGCGATCTCGCCATCGAACGCAACGAATTGGCCAAATCCCAGCGCAAACTCCAGACGGTGGTCGATCAGATCGGCAAAACGCGGATTATCGCCCCTTCGGACGGCACGGTGTTGCAGGTGCAGGTGATCGAGGGGCAGGTGGTGGTTTCGGCGGCCAGCGTCAATTCCGGGACGACGCTGATGACTGTGGCCGATCTTTCCAAACTGCTCGTCACCAGCAATGTCAACCAGGTGGATGTGGCTTTGCTGCAACTCAAGCAAACGGTGAAGGTGACCATGGAATCCATCCGACAGGAGACGATGGAAGCGCGAGTCTGCTTCATTGCTCCCGTCGCCACGATCAAGAACTCCGTCAAGGGATTCCAGGTTCAGGCGAACATTCTCAAACCCAGCCCACGGCTGCGGCCGGGAATGATGGTGAATATGACCATTCCCGTGGCCAGGGCGGAACAGGCGGTGAGCGTTCCGGTCTCCGCCGTGTTCCGGGGAGCCAACGACCAGCGGGTGGTGTATGTGCTTGAGGAAAATAAACCCGTGATGCGCGAGGTGGTGCTGGGAGTTACCGGATTGGATTACACCGAAATTAAAAAAGGATTGCAGGCGGGGGAGAAAATCCTGGCTGTCGAGCCGCGCGTGTTGGAAAAGAAATCGTAGCCCATCCCCTCCCATCAGCAGAAAAAATCAGGAACCCAGGAAACCAGGAAATTCATCCTCAAAAATTTCTCTTCTTCTTTTTCCTGGTTTCCTGGCTTCCTGATAAATTCCTGAAATTCCCCCCATGCCCCTCGTCGAACTCTACGATATTCGGAAAACCTACCGCGTGGGAGACCAGGAGATTGCTGCCCTGGACGGGGTGACCCTCTCGATTGAGGCGGGCGAATTCCTGGCCATCATCGGCCCCAGCGGTTCGGGAAAATCCACGCTGATGCATCTGCTGGGCTGTCTGGACACCCCCACCAGCGGACGGCTTGTCATTGATGGCGTGGACATCTCCCGCGCCAGCAACGATGCCTTGTCCGCGATGCGCAACTCCAAGATCGGCTTTGTCTTCCAGTCCTTCAACCTGCTGCCGAAATTCGATGTGCTTCGCAATGTCGAGCTGCCGATGGTCTATGCCGGGGTGGCCGCCAAAGTGCGCCGGGAACGGGCCATGGAAGCCATTGAGCGGGTCGGCCTGATGAATCGCCTGCACAACACCCCGCTCCAGCTCAGCGGCGGCCAATGCCAGCGCGTGGCGATTGCCCGGGCCATTGTCAACAACCCGAAAATCGTGTTTGCCGACGAGCCGACCGGCAATCTCGATTCGCACACGGGCGAGGCGATTTTGACGCTCTTCCGCGAGTTGGCCGCCAGCGGGCGCACCATCGTGATCGTCACGCACGACAACACCATCGCGGCCCGATTGCCCCGGCGCATTGAAATGCGCGATGGCCGGATCCGCCTCGGTGTGGAAGCCCAAGTTTCCAACACGGCGCCGCTCGCGCCCATTGCAAAGGAGGGTGCATGAACTTCTGGTTTGGACTCCTCATCGGGCTCAAGGAAATCGGCGCGCACAAATTCCGGAGTTTCCTGACAATGTTGGGAATCATCCTGGGGGTGGCGAGCCTGCTGGCGATGTTCGCCCTCACCGAAGGCATCGCCCAGGGGATGCGGGAAAGGCTCGCGGCCTCGGGGGGCGTTGAACGGGTGGAGGTCACTTACAAAGACCCGTCGGAAGAAATGCAGGATCTGGCCTTCCTCTCTCCCGGCCGCACCCTTGCGGACGTGAATGCGTTGCGCAAAGGGGCTCCCTTGGTTGACCTCGTTTCGCCGCAGATGGACATGGTCAATGTGGCCATCAGCCGATCCAACAAAACCTTGCGGCTGAATGTTTCGGGGGTTTGCCCGGAATTCCTGGACATCGGGAAATTTGAATTGGAAGCCGGACGGATGATCTGCCAGGCCGACCTCGACAACGTGAGCCGGGTGGTGGTGATTGGAGCCGGGGTTGCCGACGAACTTTGGCCGGATAATCCCGAATATATTCCTCTGGGCGAGGTGATCCGGATCAACGGCATCCCCTACCGGATCGTGGGCATGTTTGGGTTTGCGGAGAGCGACTACTCAAAACGCAAGCGGGAGGCCGGAATCAGCGCCGCCCAAGAGGAACGCCGGATGCGGCGTGGGGGCAAAAAAAAGGTGAAGGCGACCAAATACGATCCGTATTGGCAGAAAAATCACGCGGTGGTGATCCCGATCAGCGCCCTCTTTTTCGATTTCCGGACCGCTGCCAACGCGGATGCGAGCGCAAACCGAAAGATCGACCGGCTTTCGCTGCGCATCTCCGATCTCTCGCTCTTTGAAGAAACACTCTACCAGGTGCGTTCCGTTCTGACCCGGACGCATCGCGGCATCGACGATTTCGGTTTCGAGACGCGCGAGGAATGGTTCGACAGCATCGAATCGAGCGTGCGGGCAACCCGGTTGAGCGGCAGCTTTATCGCGGGGATCAGCCTGCTTGTGGGAGGCATCGGGATCACCAACATCATGCTGGCCAGTATTACTGAGCGCATCCGGGAGATCGGCGTGCGGCGGGCCATCGGGGCGCGGCAACGCGATATTTTCACCCAAATCGTGGTGGAAAGCGGGGTCATCGGGTTCATCGGCGGTCTCCTTGGGCTGGCAGCCGCCACAGGCATGATCCAACTGCTCATCCTGATTTCACCCACAGAGAACGCGCCGATCATCACCTTCCCTGCCGTTATGATTTCGTTCGGATTTGCGGTGGGGATCGGGGTTCTCTCGGGGCTTTACCCGGCCTGGAAAGCCTCCACGCTCGACCCGATCGAGGCGCTGCGGTACGGATAGAATAAAGATTCACCACGAAGGACACGAAGAGCACGAAGGAGAGGCAAGAGAATGAAGGATGTGAATACCCCTCATTCCTTCTCCGTTCTTCGTGATCTCTGTGTTCTTCGTGGTGAATTTCCAAACAGAAAAGGCGGCTCTTGCGAGCCGCCTTTCACATTTACTGAAACCAGGATTATTTCTGCGCCTTCTTTTTCAAGAGGGGAAGGCCTGTGTTTTTGTTTTCGGAAACTTCGTAGCCAGCAGGCAGGGCATTAATGGCGGCTTCCCCGGCGACGCCGGCAAAGTAGTAAAGGGTCACCTGCTGCCCGCCTTTGAGCTGCTGTTTGCGCTCGTGGAGGAAATATTCCTTGCCGCTTTTAACGCTTTTTACGCTGTAAGCCATGATGGAGAGTCGGTTGAATTTTGGGGTTAGAGAAGCCCCGCTTTTTTCAACGTCGCATAAGCGCCGTTCTTCGCGCAGGTCTTCAAGGCCCGGGTCGAAAGCTTGATAACCACAAAAGAATCAAGTTCCGGCACCCAGAGGCGCTTGGTTTTCAAGTTGGGTGTGAAGGTGCGCGGCACGTTCTTGGTAACGTGACGTCCGACGCCGCCTTTCTTTTTGGCCATTTTGGCCATACCGCGGCGATGGATGATGCTGCCGCGGGTAACGCCGACTCCAGTGATGGTGCAAATCTTTGACATAGCTGTTTTCCTCTAAAAGGGCGCTAAAAGTGTCCGCTCAGAGGCGATCGGTCAAGCCGTTTTTAGAGAATTCGCGAAATAGAGCCCGTTTAGGAATTCCCGGAATGAATCAGGACCGCCTTACCGCGATAGCGGTTTCGTGAGAACGGAGCGCAGCGCAGCCCATTTGCGGAGCCCCGAGCTTTGCGAGAGGATAAGCCAGGAAACCAGGAAATTCAAATTACGGTCGCGAGGAGAAGAGGCGTCTCCCGCGAACCCTCTTTCCCTGTCTTTTTCCTGGATTCCTGATTTTCTTTTCCGGGCGATCAGGCGCAAAGAGTGGCGATTCCCGCCGTAATGGCGGCCCGTTGGGCGGTGAGCAGTTCGCGGATGCCCTTGCGGCCCAAAGCCAGCATGGAGGCCAGTTCTTCGTCGCTGAAAACAGCCTCTTCTCCGGAGCCCTGGAGTTCCACAAAGGCGAGTTCCTCGGTCATGACGAGATTCATATCGACCGAGGCGTCCTTGTCTTCGGCGTAATTGAGGTCGAGCATCGGGACGCCGTCCACGACGCCCACGCTGATCGCTGCAACGAGCGATTTGAGGGGAGATTTGGCGAGTTTGCCTGCGCGGATGAGCTTTTCAAATGCCAACGCGCTGGCAACACAGGCCCCGGTGATGGAGGCGGTGCGGGTGCCGCCGTCGGCCTGCAACACGTCGCAATCCACCCAGAGGGTGTTCTGCCCGAGAGCGCGCAGATCCACCGCCGCGCGCAATGCCCGGCCGATGAGGCGCTGGATTTCCGAGGAGCGTCCGTCGAGTTTGCCCTTGGAAATATCGCGCGGTTTCCGGTCGAGGGTGGAATACGGAAGCATGGAATATTCGGCGGTGAGCCAGCCGCCGGGGACTTTTTGCTCTTTCATCCAGCGCGGCACCTCGGGCTGGATCGTGGCCGAGCAGATGACCCGTGTGTTGCCTGCGGCCACCAGCACGGAGCCGGTGGCGTGTGGGGCAAAATGGGGTGTGAACGCGAGAGGTCGGAGTTGATCGGGCTGGCGGCTGTCGTTGCGGAGCGCGGCGAAGGGGCTGGGCGGTGAATTCTTCGAGTCCTTCGATTTTCCGCTTTTCCCGGAGCCGTTGCCGGAATACCTTCCCACGCAATGCGTGCGATTTTGGCTTTAGAAGATGGCCGGCTTTTTGAGGGAGAGTCGTTCGGGGCAACCGGAACGACTCTGGGTGAAGTCGTTTTTAACACCTCAATGACCGGCTACCAGGAGGTGGTCACCGATCCGTCCTACCGGGGGCAGATGGTTGCCATGACTTATCCTTTGATCGGCAACTACGGGGTAAACCCGCTCGACCAGGAGAGCCTGCAGCCGCATGTGCGCGGTTTTATCATTGAGGAATTGAGCCCGTTGACCAGCAGTTGGCGCTCCCACATGGGGTTGGGCGAATACCTTGCGAGCTGGAACATCCCCGGCATCCAGGGGATCGACACCCGTGCGTTGACCCGGCATCTGCGCGAAAAAGGGGCGATGAAGTGCTGTCTTTCCAGCGACCCCGCTCTTTCCAATGCCGACGCGGTGGCGCTGGCCCAGAGCGGTTGCGGCGTGGTCGGGATGGATTTCGTCAAGGAAGTCACTGCCAAGGGAGCTTATGAATGGGACACCGAAAGCACCCTTTCCCGCAAATGGACGATCCTCAAGGGAGACGGCAGCACCACCATCCGCGAGGAGGACGGCGAGATTTATGAAAAGCTTCCGCCGGTGAAATACAGTGTGGTTGCGTATGATTTCGGCATCAAATTCAATATCCTGCGTCAACTCCGCCAAGCCGGGTTCCGGGTGACGGTTGTCCCTGCGGCAACACCTGCGGCGGATGTGCTCACACTCAATCCCGACGGCATTTTTCTCTCCAATGGCCCGGGCGATCCCGCCGCGCTCGATTACATCCACACCATCGTGCGGAATTTGATGGGGCGCAAACCGATCTTCGGCATCTGCCTCGGACACCAGCTTTTGAGTTACGCAGTAGGCGGCAAGACCTTCAAATTGAAGTTTGGCCACCATGGCGGCAACCAGCCGGTGAAAGATTTGGAGACCGGCCGGGTCGCCATCACTTCGCAGAACCACAATTTTGCGACCGATCCCGACACGCTTCCCTCCAATGTCAAAATCACGCACTTGAACCTCAACGACGGCACCGTCGAGGGGATGCGACACACCGGAATGCCGATCTTCAGCGTGCAATACCACCCGGAAGCGGCTCCCGGACCGCACGACGCGGATTACTTTTTCGGCGAATTTGGCAAACTCATTGAAGAGAGCCGCAATAGCTGATAATTTCCTTCCCCTCCCCATGTCCAAGCTTGTCATTTTCCTCCCGGATGCCGGCGAAGTTGTTTACGATTTGACGGAAGCCAAGGTTTCCGTCGGTCGCACGGACGACAACGTCATTCATATCAACGACCCCAGCGTCTCCGTGCATCATGCCGAGCTGGCCCTGAGCGGCGGCGAATATGTCCTTCGCGACCTGGGCTCCACCAACGGGATCCGGGTGAATGGAAAACCGGTCAACGATGCCAAGCTCTGCCCCGGCGACCGGGTCCGGTTTGGGAGCGTGGAAGGGGTCTATGAGCCCGATGCGAAAGCGGCCTCACTGCCGCTGCCTCCCCGGGAAGAAGCGCTTCCCGTGCCTGTGGGCCAGAGCCAGCGTCCCAGCGATTTCGGCAACGCCTCCCCTTTCGCGCGTAAAGCAGCCAAAGCCGATTCCGTCAAAATGGCGGCTTTGGCGGCGGGCATCATTGCGATCGGGGTTTGCATTGTAGCCATTTTTCTCGCGCTGACGTTGCAGATGCCCGTTTTTTAGGCTCACGCCAAAGCGCTCAATGCACTAGTCAAGCGATGCGTGCACTTCCCGCCAATCTGCCGCTGCTGCGGTGCCCCAAACGCCTGTTCGGTCCAGTCGCGGCCGATCCGCAAGCCGCGCCTTGGACGGAAATGGAGGGATTCCCCTTGCACGAAACCGCCTCGGGGGACAAACCGCAGCAGGCGACCACCCTCAAGCTCGGGTGGAACGCCGAGGAACTGCGCGTCTTGTATTGGGTGGAGGACAATTACGTTTGGGCGACCCTGACGGAACCGGGTGCGTTGCTTTACGAAGAGGAGGTAGTCGAGGTATTTCTGGACCCTGTTGGGGATCTGCAACGGTATTTTGAGTTCGAGGTCAACCCGCTCAATGCCGTGCTCGACCTCGTGCTCTGGCGCGAGGGCGGGGAGTTGCAGAGGGATTTTCAATGGTGCTGTGACGGGTTGAAGACGGCGGCGCGCCGTACTCCCGAGGGCTGGTGCGCCGAGCTGGCCATCCCCTTTAAAAGCCTCGGAGCCGCCCCTCAAGGGCAGTGGCGCGCGAATTTCTACCGCATTGACCGCCCGAAGGGAGTCCCCAGGGAATTGAGCGCTTGGTCGCCCACCGGGGAGCTGGATTTCCATCTTCCTGCGCGGTTTGGGGTATTGGAGTTCACTGAGTAAACCCGCAAATCTGCTGCCGGGGGTCAAAAGTCCCGTTGACAGCCGCCCCTTTTTTTGGTTTCTTAAAAGGAGTTTCGCGTTCTCCTTGGCCTTTTGCTTGGCCAAACTTCCTTCGCACCAACGGCTCACGATGCCGTGAAACCCATGAGACAAACTCTGGGAGCAAATGGTTGACGGCGCGGTCTCGTATTTTTAACCCGTGTATCGGGTCACAATAAATGGTCTAAAACGGCGGCTCAAAAGCGCTCTCGATGTCAATCCTGGTTTCCGAGGTTATGCGGTTCTCGTGACAAAGAACGCTGCCGTCCCCGCCTTTTTGCGGCCCCCAAATTTTAAAGTTTTGTTATGACTGAACCTATCGAAAAGCCGTCCCTTTCCCCGGAGGAAACCGCTCCCAAGAAAACGGTGCGACGGAAAACACCCACTCCCCGCAAACCGCGTGCGGCCAAAGCCGCGAAATCCGACGATTCCTCCGAAGGTTCGACCGCGGCTCCCAAACCGGCAAAAGCAGCCAAAACGACCCTCGCGACCCGAAAGAAAACGGTGAAGAAAATTGTGGCAGAAAACCCCGCTCAAGCCCCTGTGACGGAGATTCCCTCCCCCGTTGCAGCACCGGTCGTTGAGCCTGCTGTGGTTTTGGAACCCAGAGCCGAAGAACCTGCGCCCCAGGCAGAGCGCCCGCCCAGAGAGACGAGAGAACCGAGGGGCGGACGTGGCGATCGGGGCAGACGGTCCGGACGTTCCAGAGAGCGGCAGCCCCAAGGCCCGCCGCCGGTCGTCCCGCAGCCGCCCTCGCACGCAGGTGCGGTGGTGGAGGAATGGTCGCCGGGCAGGACGTCGCAAACGGCTCCCGCGCCTGAATCCCAAAGAGCCCCCGACCTCGAAAGAGCGCCGGTCGTACCCCCACAAAGGCAGGTGCCCGCCACCGTTCCGAATCAACCCGAAGAACTCATCATTCCGCGCCGCGCAGGCCAGCAGCACATGAGCCGGGAGGAGCGGATCGCCGCCGCCCGCCAGCAGTTTGTGAGCACCCAGGCGCGCATGCCGGAGCAGGCGCAGGAAAACCAGCCCATGGTGGACCAGCCCAGGCCCGAGCCGGTTTACGCCGAGGGCATTGTGGAAGTCTCGGGCAAAGGATTTGGCTTTTTGCGCGATCCCAAACGGGGCTATGCGCAGCATCCTTCGGATATTTTTGTCACCCCCGAAGTGTGCCGCCGCTACAATTTGCGCGACGGCATGTCCATTCGTGGGGAGATCCGCCGGGGCAATCGCGGCCCGCAGCTTTACAAACTCACGGAGATGGAAGGCGAAGACCCGGAAAACTTCAAGAACCTCCCGCTCTTTGACGAGTTGACGACCATCAATCCGAACCGGTTTATCAAGCTGGAAACCGAGCCCGAGCGGTTCACCACGCGTGTGGTGGATTTGATGGCTCCCATTGGCCGGGGGCAACGGGGACTCATTGTCGCCCCGCCGCGCACTGGCAAGACCACTTTTTTGCAGCATATCGCCGAGGCTGTGGTGAAAAACCACCCCGACATGAAGCTCATCATTTTGCTCGTGGATGAGCGGCCCGAGGAGGTCACCGAGATCAAGCGCGCCGTGCCGCAAGCGGAGTTGATGGCGAGTTCCAACGACCAGGACATCAAATGCCACACGCGCATCGCCCAACTGGCCATTGAGCGCGCCCGGCGGCTCGTGGAAATGGGCAAGCACGTCTTCATCCTGCTTGACTCGATCACCCGTGTCGGCCGTGCGTTCAACAACGCCATGGCCGGGGGCGGGCGCACCATGTCCGGCGGCGTCGATGCCCGCGCGCTGGAGATTCCGCGCAAACTGTTCGCCTCCGCACGCAACACCGAGGAGGCCGGTTCGCTCACGATCATCGCCACGGCATTGATCGAGACCGGCAGCCGCATGGATGAGTTGATTTTCCAGGAATTCAAAGGCACCGGCAATATGGAGTTGGTCCTGGATCGCAAGATCAGCGACCTGCGCATCTACCCGGCAGTGGACATCTTCATGTCCGGCACCCGGCGCGAGGAACTCTTGTTGCCCGAGGCCGACCTGCACAAAATCAATATCATCCGGCGCGGCCTCTCCGGCCACAAACCGGCGGAAGCCATCGAGCGGCTGCTCTTCTTCCTGCAGAAATTCCCGACCAACTCGCAGATGCTGCGGGAAATCCCGGGATAGCACGGGCTCAAACAGCGAAGCGGGATCGCGATCTTCGGGCGCGATTTGGGAGGCTGCTGCCAAACGGCAGGAACGGCAAAACTTGCCCGCTCAGACTGAAATGCGTCTCCGAACCCGGTTTAGGACCGGCTATTGAGGATGGGTTCTGAGAGGAGGCGTTATGAAGCAATGGAAAGCGCGCGGGATGGGTGCAGTGGCAATTTGGGCCGGGCTCGCCCTGCCGCTGGCGGCGCAAGCCCAAGGGATGGCCCTCAAGCCGGGGTGCAATTACGCGATCGGATTCCAGGACGGCGCGGTGCCGGTTGCCGCGCTGCCGCCCGTTGCAGCGAACATGAACCAGAGGCCCGTTGCGGTCTATCGGGTCCTCGCGTCGGCGGGCGACCAGCAATGGTACAAAATCCGCATGGTAGCGCGCAATCCGCAAGGCGGCTGGTATACCCCGCCCGGCAGCTCCGATGTCTGGATCAACCTGAGCTACGCAATGTGGGTGCAGGAGGTGCTGCGATAACCCGTTGAGCCGCAAACCGGACGGTGCGGGCTTTGCCCTTTATGATTGCAGGAGGTGCTGCCGCAAACCGTTGAGCCTAATCGGAGCTAAGACGGAGTGCAAAATGGAACAGCCGGGCTTTAGTCGGCAGTTCCGCTTTGCCACCGGCTTCAGCCGGTGGTAGGGCCAATGGAAAAGCTCCCTCAGCCGGCTTTAGCCGGGCTTCTCTTGTGCGAAGGAAAAGCCTGGCACAAAAAAAGACGGCTCAATAAAGTCCTAATACTCCCGCGCCAACAAATAGTCGCCGATGGCCCGCAGGGTGTCGCCGTTTTTTCCAAACGGCTTGAGTGCGGCGAGCGAGGCAGCGGTGAGTCGCTGGGCTTCCTTGCGCGATTTTTCCAGGCCGAGCAGGGCGGGGTAGGTGGCCTTTTGCGCGGCTACATCTTTCCCGGCGCTCTTGCCGAGTTTTTCGCTGGTCTGGGTCACATCCAGAATGTCGTCGATCACTTGAAACGCCAGCCCGAGGTTCCTCCCGAACGCGGTGAGCGCTTGGAGCCTGGCAGGGGTGGCGTTGGCGCTCATGCCGCCGAGCCGGATGGAGGCGGTCAGCAGCGCGGCGGTTTTCGCTTCGTGGATGAATTTTAATTCGCGCAGAGAAAGCTTTTTGCCTTCGCCTTCAAGGTCGGCGACCTGGCCCGCGATGAGTTGGCGGCTTCCCGCGGCGGCGGCCAGTTCTTTGATGAGAGCGGCGACGGGATAACGCGCCGTCCCTTTGGCGGCGGTCAGGATTTCAAAGGCAACCGTGAGCAGGGCGTCCCCGGCCAGCACGGCGATCCCTTCGCCAAAAACCTTGTGGCTGGTGGGGCGTCCCCGGCGCAGATCATCGTCATCCATGCACGGGAGATCATCGTGGATGAGGGAATAGGTGTGGATGCACTCCACGGCGCACGCGGCGGGGAGGGTCGGTTCGAGCGCGCCGCCGCACGCCTCGGCTGCCGCGAGGCACAGCACGGGGCGCAGCCGTTTGCCGCCTGCGAAAAGCGAGTAGCGCATGGCCTTGTGCATCGTGGCCGGTTTGGTAGCCGCTTTGGGCAGGAACGCGTCGAGCGCCCGGTCCACCAGGGCGCTGCGCTGGGTGAGGTAGTCCTTCAAAATCATAACGATGCGGCCATTTGAGGGAACACCGGGGTGTTTTGCAATCGGGAACTCAGCAACGGTGTTAAGAAGCAAGAGGGATTTGAGGATTTTTAAGAGCAAAGTTAAGAAGAACGAGCAGTTTGCGCATGACGGCGGTGAGGGCGACCTTGGCTGGCTTGCCGCAGGAGCGAAGGCGCCGATAGAAT
>JAPLTE010000117.1:1411-8638 GCA_026398235.1 Verrucomicrobiota bacterium | reverse complement strand
GGGCAGCTCGAACTCGCCGATCGGGGCGAAGTTCTGGATCGGGATGTCCGTGACGCGCATTTCGGTGCGGGAGGTGACGACGATAAGCTGTTCTCCGGCGAGCACGCCCGCAGCGGTCATTTTGCGGATCGTCGTGGCCACACCGTTCACGTCTTCGAGCGTATCCGTGAACCAGGCGCGCTTGCGGTTGCGCAGGGCGGGCGGAATTTCGCCCGCGATGGAGCTGCACATGTCGCGCAACAGCGGGCGCGGCGGCGACTGGGTTTTGAACGAGTAAATATACGGGCTGACGGTGAGAAGAATGGGCGCAAGCACACTGATCTCCTGGATCGCCTCCACCAAACTCCCGGAAGAAAGCTGCTGCACGAACTTGGTGAAAAACTGGAACACCAACCGGCTCACAAAAAGGTTCGCCATCAGGAAAGCGCGGCGTTCCGGTTCCTCGACCCCTTCCGTCTGCCGGGCCAGGAGTTGCTTGAGATCGCTGCCGGTGAACGCAGCCGATAGCTTTTTCCAAAGCGAAGCGTGCGCCGGTTTGGCGAGTTCAAAAATCTTGCCTGAAACAATCCCGTTGGCGAGGAGTTCGAGTTTGTCGCTGAAGGAAAATTCCGTGGGATCTTTCCCTTCCATAAAGCGGGAAAAAACTTTGGCGACCAGCCCCCCGGAACTGCTTGCGCCATTGTTCATGAACTTGTCCCGGGCGAACGAGTAAATCGTGTTGTAAAGGCTGTGCGAGAGCGCCAGCGGCGTGCCCCCTTTGCCGCCGGTTTCACACCGGCCCGCCGCGACATGGCCCAGGAACTCGGCGGGCGTCTTGCACTCGGGCGTCTCCGTCCAGGCCGCTCCGGCAAAGAGCCCGCCGTGATCGTCGGAGCCCCCGGTGAGCACTTTTTCCCACGGCTCGCTGTGCGTCGGGGCGAGGTTGTGGCGGTTGGCAAAAGCATCGATCTTTTCCGGAGTCAGCCGCCCCAGGAGAAATGTCGTCACATCACTCAAAAGCGCATGACGCAAGCCGTTGAGCCCCTCAAAGTGGCGAAAGAGCAGGATGAGTTTTTCGAGGTTCGCGACGCTCAGCTTGTCGTCGAGTTGGTACAGCGGATGCGCGACGGCATGGACGATCCCCGCCTCGGCGAGCACCCGCTGCAAGTCGTAAATATTCTCGCGCGCATCTTGCAGATCGCGGTGCTGCGCTTCGGTGATGCCCCAGGCGAGGATTTCCACCCGGCTGCGGTTTTCCGGGAAATAGGTGGAGATCTGTTCACTTACGAAAACGCCCGGCAGTTCCGCAATCGCCAGGCAACCCTCGATCCGGTTGTGATCGGTGAACGTGACAAACTGCATCCCCGCTGTGCGAAGCCGGGTGTAGAGGGCCAGCGGGTCGGAGTAGCTGTCCGGGAAATTCAGCCGCCGAAACAACCATTCCGCCGAGCGGTCGCTGTACCGGGAATGGAGATGGAGATCGGCTTTGGAAGGCATGGTGGCGATTGGCTCACCGGCCTCCCACGTACCCTGCCTCACGGTTCATATAAACGTGGATATAATATTGGCCGCCCTGGGACTCCTTGCGTTCATACGTCACGATCCAATAAGCCCCCTTGTCGAAGGACGTGTCGGATTTCGGTTTGGAATCGAAATACCTGGCTCCACTGACAAAATGGCTGGAAAGGTCAACCTTCTGGTCTGCCATGTACTGCTGGGCAATCTGGAGCGCCTCGGTGACGGAGAGTGCCGGCGTGCGATCTCTCGCGGGTTTGATCTCACTGGAGGGGATCGGGTCCGCCGCAAACATGCTGGCGGCGAAAACCGTGAGATTCAGCAGCAGAAGCAATCGGGTAAACATGGCAAGCTACCCTGTCCGATCCCGGTGTCCCTCGCAAGCCCAAATGGAAGGAGGAACCCCAAGGGGCTCACGCTGCGCTCCTGGGGTGAACCCATCGCCTGCATGCCGTGTTAACCAGAATCGGTTGCCCCCAGGCAGGTTTCGAACCTGGCAAATTTCGGAGAAAAACGCATGGATTTTCGCCCAAAAACTTGTTCCGCTCCCGCGCCGCCCTATAAATTCCGTTTTTTATTGCAATTGACCGGGGAACATTTATTGGAGGAATTTTATCTCACAAAACCTCATGAATCCCCTAGTTCGAACCATCCTCCTCTGCTGCAGCGTATTCCTCGCCGGAGTCGGCCACATTTTGGCAAAAAATTCCGAGATATTTCCTGCGGAGAAATCCGCGGAATCCGCAATTTGTTGGAAAGACGGATATTTCATGATCCGGGGAAAACCGACCTTCCTGACCTCGGGGGAGATGCACTATCCCCGGATTCCGCGGGAACTCTGGAAAGACCGCATCTGGCGTTCGAAGATGATGGGGCTCAACTGTATGCAAACGTATGTCTTCTGGAACGCGACGGAGGGCAAGGAAGGTCATTGTGATTTCTCGGACAATCTGGACCTCGATGCCTGGCTGAGCGAAGTGCAGGCGGCGGGGATGCTTGCCATCGTCCGCGTGGGCCCCTACTGCTGCGCGGAGTGGGAACACGGCGGTTTTCCGGCATGGCTGACGGCAAAACCGGGCATGACGGTGCGCGACGGCGGGCCGCTTTTCCTGAAATACGCTGATGATTACCTGGCCAAAGTGGAGGGAATCGTGGCCAAACACCAGATCCATAACGGCGGGTCCGTGATCATGGTGCAACTTGAGAACGAACACACGCAGGGCTGGGGCACGGATCACAACGATTACCTCCTGCACCTCTACGAGCAGGCCCGGGCCAATGGCCTCGCCGTCCCCCTCTTCTTCTCCGGACTTCATCACGGGGGAGACCCTTCGGGGCAAACGCCCTTCCAGGTCGGAACCTCCCCGTGGTTTAGCACGGAATTCTGGAGCGGCTGGATCGGGAAGTACGGCGACATGAATAAGATGATGCTGGGCGAAAAAGTCGCCGGCACTTGGAAGATCATCGCTTTCGGCGGCGCGGGGTATGACTATTACATGGTTCACGGAGGCACCAACTTCGGTTATTCGGGGGACTCCCTCATGACCTCCTACGACTATGCGGCCCCCGTGGGAGAAACGGGAAAATTCAACAACTTCTACCCTTATGCAAAGCGCGCCGCCCTGTTTGCCCAGAGCTTTTCCGACCTCCTGACGGGCAGCCGGGATGACTCCGGCCGCGCAAAAGCCGATCTGGAAAGTCTCCGAGTATCCATCCGCACGAATCCCATCGAGGGCTCTTTTGTGCTGGTCGACAACTTCCAGAGGAAGGTGGACACAAGCAAGTTGCCCGAGATTGCGCCCGATGCCGGAGCCTATCACGCGCCCAGCGTCGGCTCGAACGGATCGGTGACAGCCCGTGTAAAAGTGGACGGCGTCACCCTTCCCCACAAAGGGTTCCTCAAAGTTTCCGCAACCGATCCCCGGATGCTGCTTTTAAACATCCCGGCGGGCAAGGGGGCAAAGTTCACCTCGATCTGCTCGAACGTGATGCTGCGTTCCCGCGCAAAGGACAAGGATGTCTGGGTTTGCTACGGCGAACCGGGGGATTTCGGCGAAATCAACTACGCCGACGGGTCGGGAGAAAAGAACATCCCTTTTACCTACCCCAAGGGAGACTCGATCCAGGAGATTCCGGTTGCCTTGGGCGGCAGGTCATTCCTGTTCCTCGTCGTGAACACGGAGATGACCCAGAAGGTATGGCTGGCCAACAACACCGTTTATATCGGCCCGTCGTTTGTGAATCCGAACGGGAGCCTTGAGTTCCCGCCGGAAGGCGGCAAGGCGGTGATCTATTCCGATAAGGGCCGGACGGAAACCGCTTCGACTCCGGTTGCGCTCTCTCCTCTTCCCGCACTCACGAACTGGACGTGGCGCGACGCAGCTCCGGAACGAAAGCAAGACTTCGATTGCTCATCATGGCCAAAGTCCGAAGGGCTTGTCCCGATGGCCCGGCTTGACGGATACGCGAACCGCTATGGATGGTATCGCGCTTCTTTTGACCTTTCCCAAGATCAGGAAATGAATCTTCATTTCACCCAGAAGGCCAACAACCTGGAAGCCTGGTTGAATGGTGAACCCGCCGACTTGCGACGCTTAAAAGCGAAAGCGGGCCGCAATACGCTTTCCATTTTCGTGAAAGTGCCGCCGCGCCCAAAATGGTTTGGCGTCAGCGGTCCAGTCAGCACGGGCGGATACGCGGGCCTGTGGGGAGGCATCGGGGAAGAAAAAGATCGCCGGGCGATCGCCCCCGAGTGGACGATCTATGCCTCCAAGGAGGACATCGGCGATCTGCCCGCGCTCTCCATGCCGGATGCCAAACTGAACGCCACAAACTGGAAGCCGACCCCGGAACTGAAAGGCCCGGGAAGGGAGAACTATTTCCGCGGCACTTTTTCATTAAAGGCGGACGAGATCGATTCCTTTCTCGATATTCAGCCTCGCGACATAGTCATCTATCTCAATGGCCGCCCGTACGATCCGAGCGACCCAAACTGCAAGCTTCGCGAAGGGACCAATTGCCTCCTTATTTCTTGGAAACCTCGGCGGCAACCCGCCAAGTGCCCCATCTCCATCGCACTGTACCCGAACAGTCCGCTCTCCCGCCTTTCCTGGCGAATGCACGGAGGACTGGACGGTCTGGATGAAACCGCCATCGTGGGACGCGTGACCAACTGGCGGGAGTTCCTTTCCAAGGGCGCGTGGCAAAGCGGCACCCCTTCAGCGCCGAAGTCCCCCACCTTCTACAGGACGACATTTTCCTACCGTACGCAAACCGGCGTAAAGGAGACCGTCGGCCTGGTGAAAACCAAAGACCATCTCAGCGCCGGGCATGTCTGGCTCAATGGGCACAATCTGGGCGAGTGCCCCCAAAAAGAACCCCTCTACATGCCGGAGCCATGGCTCAAAGAGGGGGAAAACGATCTCGTCGTATTTGACTTCAATGGGGCAAGTCCACAAGGCGTGGAATTGCAACGGTACGAAGGTGCCGTGGTAAAACCGTAACTGTCGAAAATCCAAGAATCGCTCCGAGTCCATTCACCGCTCAAAGTCCTGAATCGGGTTAACATTTCTTCTTTGCCGTAAGAGTGATTGACCCAACCGTTGCTGGCGGGCGTTGCGCTCCTGGGCCGAGCCCATAGCCTGCATGGGGCGCTTCTCAAAAAATAATGGCGTCACCGAGGGCTTCCATCGAAAGATGAAGCTCATCCAACGCCGTGCTTACGGCTTTAGAAACTTTGAAAATTACCGCCTGCGGGTCATCGCTCAATGCGGCTAATTTTAGAGGATTAACTTCAATCCACACTCAACTGCCACAAATCCAACAACTTAACACCGTTGCTTTGATGTAGACCCTCGCACTCAGGCAAAGAGAAGCGGCGGATTGAGGAAGGCGAGTGCCTGTAAACCAACGGCGAGCCTTTTCCGCATGCGGTGGAAAATGGCTCCCCATGCACAACCCGAATCGAACCAAAAACGAGCGCCAATTCCTCATTCGGTTCGGGGAAATAGCCCGTACTCTCTGACCCGGAAAGGGATTCAAATCTGGATTGGCGAGAGTCGGTTAACATGGATTCTGACCATGTCCTTGCTCTGATCCGGCCAGAAGGGAAGGCTGAAAATCGATTAAAATCAGAGGCTTGGAATCGCGCCGATTCCGGCCATTCAGCGATTCTCAGTTAGGCACCATCGTTCGGGTCAATCGAAGCCAACCCAATCCCGAACCGGAGAAATCCGCCAGTTCGATTTCCGGGCCGGTGAATCACCATGCGCAACCGGGATCGAACGACTCCAGTCTGGTCCCGCCCGGGCAAGGCGATCAGGAACGATTTCAGCGGTGTGCAAAAACCTTGTTCAGCTGCCGCGCCGCCTCTGAAAATCCGGTTTTTTGCGCGGTTCGGATCGGCGGGCAGATTTTGATACCAGAAACCGGCGTCCTTGGCCATGCTCATCGGCTTTTTTCAATGTCCAATTTTCGCCACAACCCATTGCTCGCTTTCCTGGTTCACATGACCCAGTCGGTGCTCTTGCGCCAGATAGCCTACCTCAAAGCCGAGAACCGGGTGCTGCGGTCCCGGCTCCCGAAGGCCGTCCAGACCACCCCGGCAGAACGCTCCCTCCTCGTGCGCCTTGGTTCGCCCCTCGGAAGTGCAATCCAGGAGCTTCTCGGAATCTGTCATTACAAGACATTCCTGCGCTGGGTGCGGGAAGAGCGGGACGGGGCGAATGTAAAAAAGCCAAAACGGAAACCGGGCCGCCCGGCAATAACGGAGGACACCACGGCCATCATCCTGCGG
Source organism: Verrucomicrobiota bacterium (assembly GCA_026398235.1). Classification (GTDB taxonomy): domain Bacteria; phylum Verrucomicrobiota; class Verrucomicrobiia; order Chthoniobacterales; family Chthoniobacteraceae; genus UBA695. Next base: position 2,349 of record JAPLTE010000117.1, on the reverse strand, counting down.
TTGGCCCGGGAAAACGGCTGGGGCTACGCCCGGATTCAGGGCGAACTGAAGAAGCTCGGAATCAACGTTGCCGTCAACACGATCAAGAAGATCCTGATCAGAAATGGCTTTCACCCATCGCCGTGGCGCACCAAGGGCGACTGGGCCACGTTCATGAAGCGCCACATGGACACCCTCTGGGCCTGCGATTTCTTCACGAAAGATGTCTGGACCGTGGGCGGGAAGGTTACGTTTTACGTGCTGTTCTTCATCCACGTTGGCACCCGCCGCGTGCGCGTGGCCGGGATGACGTGCAATCCCACCGGCCCGTGGACAGAGCAGCAAGCCCGAAATCTCGCGATGGACCTGGCCGAACGCGGCGAAAAGGTCACCTACCTCATCAAGGACGGCGACACCAAGTTCACCGGGGCATTCGATGAGGTTTTCAAGAGCGAAGGGATCAAAGTGAAGCGCCTGCCGTTCTCGTCCCCAAACTTGAACGCCCACGCCGAACGGTTCGTCCAGGCGATCAAACACGAGTGCCTGAACCATTTTGTGGCTTTCGGCGAGCGCCACCTGGAATTCCTGCTCCGGGAATACGAGGACCACTACAACACCGTTCGGCCGCACCAAGGGTTGGGCAACGTGCCGCTCAAAGTGGTCCCGCTGCCAGCCTGCGGCCCGCCCGATCCCGCCAAGATTGAGTGCGATTCCCGGCTGGGTGGGCTCCTGCGGCATTACCACCGCCGCGCGGCCTGAGGATTTGAATCGCAAATTTCCGATCCATGCCAGCGTTTGCAATTGCTTTCTGGTTGAAATTGGTGCGTAGTGGTGCGCCATGAAATCCCGCCCTGCCAGATCACGTCATCCAGTCCACGGGGAATCGGTCGAGCGGCTCTCGATCAGCATTTCAGGAGAAGACAAGTCCGGGCTCGAACGGATCGCTACCGAAAAGAAGG
>JAPLTE010000117.1:0-1378 GCA_026398235.1 Verrucomicrobiota bacterium | reverse complement strand
TGATTCGGGATGCAGTGTCCAGTTACCTTGTCCAGAACAGACAGAAGTCCACTGAAAAACCACAGGGGTAGGACAGCCTTTGACCATGCGATTCAACCATACTGATTAAATTTTATGCTCAAACTGACCCTACGATCCGAATTTCAAGGGCAACGCCTTAAGGGCACGATGATCGAGCTCACGAATGGTTCGCACACCGGAGCCATTGAAACCTCGGCAGCAAGTTTCCTTGAGATTACATATCCTTCCGTCGATCTGATCAAATGCATTGAGGGAATTGCCCCTGGACAGGGCAAGCCGATTGTTCTGATGGGAGGTCGCGGTCAAGGTAAGTCGCACATCATTGCAGCGGGCCACCATGTTCTAGCCTCGCCTGATGCCGCGAAGAACTGGCTGGACCAATGGGCGCAGCACCTCGGTAACGCTCATTTTTCTCAGATTCCCCTGCGGACGGGATTTCGCGTGATTACTGAGCAATTGCATAACCAGCGTTACGCTACCCTCTGGGACATGCTCTTTGATCGGACCCCGAAAGGAGCCTATTTCCGTGGAAAATTCGAACAGGCTGGGACATCGGTTCCATCGAGAGAGTTGATCCTCGAATTGCTCGCGGAAGAGCCTTTGGCACTGCTGCTTGACGAATATCAGACGTGGTTCGACGGCCTTCCGAACAGCAAGCAACAGCCGCGCCGCACATGGGCCTTCAATTTTATCCAGGTTCTATCCGAGATAGCCTCGGAGCACCCTGACCGGTTGCTTCTCGTCGCATCAGTACGAGATGGGTCTACCGACGCCTATCAGCAGATTCACAGGCTGAACCCACGCATCATTGATTTCTCCGACCCGTTGACCAAACGGGACAGACATCGTTTGTTGCTCCATCGGATTTTTACCAATCGGCGACAGATCGATCCAAAAGAAATCGCGGACATCACAGCCCCTCATTTTTCCGAATATCTGCGACTAAAAGAAGTGTCGGGTTCCGAAGTCGTCCAGCATCAGGAACGCTTCCATGAATGTTGGCCATTCTCTCCACAGCTCCTAGACTTGCTCGACGATCAGGTGCTGATGGCCGCGCAGGCTCAGGAAACCCGCGACCTTATTCGGCTTTTAGTGGAGACGTTCAAATGCGCAGGTGAAAGGGCTCCCGTGCTTACGGCAGCGGATTTCCGCATAGATACCGACCAAAGTGCGGCCCCAACTTTGCTGAATGCAGTTGCCAGTGAATTGCACCGGCGTGTGCAGGAGAAGGCTCGGAGGAATCTGGATAACGTTCTTTCGACCAACCGCCCGGAAGACATTCCGCATGCCGCCGAAATCATCAGCGCCCTTTGGCTGCGATCCTTTAACACCGAACGTCTCGCAGGCGCCACCTATG
>JAPLTE010000124.1 GCA_026398235.1 Verrucomicrobiota bacterium | reverse complement strand
TTCGCATTGAAAATCCGCCCCTGATCCTGACCACCCCAAACACAAACCATCAGTTCAACCCCTAAAGGCAGTCACCGGAGGTTCCCAAAATAATTTATGAAATTACACCCCATCCAAGCCAGCGCCTTGCTGCTTGGGCTGGCGCTCGTGGCGGCAGTCGCGCAGACCAATCCGCAAGATGAAATACCTCAAGATGAAATACCTCAAAAAGAGGTGCCTCAAAAAGAGGTGCCTCAAAAAGAGGTGCCTCAAAAAGAGGTTCTTCAAGAAGTACCACCCATCCATCTCACGTTGCCGCCGATTGCCGACGGGCCGTTCAAGGCGGACTGGAGTTCGCTCACGAATTACCAGACGCCGGAGTGGTTCCGCGACGCGAAGTTCGGCATCTGGGCGCATTGGGGGGCGGCTTCCGAGGCCGAGGGGGGCAACTGGTATGCCCGAAGGATGTATCAAGGTCCTCCCGGCAGGAACCAACCACCACCCGTTCATCGTGATGGTTCGTGCGCCTACACCCATCATCTGCAACATTACGGCCATCCGTCCACCGCTGGTTTTAAAGATGTGGCTCATCAATGGAAAGCCGAACAGTTTGATCCCGATCAGCTGGTGGCTTTCTATAAGGAAAATGGCGCGAAGTATTTCATGGCGCTGGCCAATTTTCACGACAACTTCGACAATTGGAATTCGAAATACCAGCCGTGGAATTCCGTCAATGTCGGCCCGAAAAAGGATGTGATTGCCGCCTGGGCGGCGGCGGCAAAAAAGAACAACCTGCCCTTCGGCGTGAGTGTGCACGCCTCGTATGCCTGGTCGTGGTATGAGGTTGCGCAGGGCGCAGACAAGGACGGCCCACTGGCTGGCGTACCCTACGACGGCAAGCTCACGAAGGCTGACGGCAAGGGCCAGTGGTGGGACGGCCTTGACCCGCAGGACCTCTACGCCCAAAACCACAAGCCGGGCGCCAGGATGGACTGGAATTGGGATCCCAAATTTAGTAGCACTCCGGACGCGGCCTATCTGGAAAAATTTTTCCTGCGCACCAAACAGCTCTGGGATGATTACAAACCAGACCTGATTTACTTCGATGACCATGTGCTCCCGCTGCACGGAGTCACGGACCAGATCGGCCTCACTTTGGCGGCGCATTTCTACAACTCGAGCATTCAGCGCCACGGTCGGAACGAGGCGGTCATGAACACCAAGAAGCTCAATGAAATGCAGCGGCAGGCGATGGTCTATGACATTGAGCGAGGCAAGTCGGAGGTCATTCTTCCCCAGCCGTGGCAGACGGATATCTGTTTGGGAAATTGGTTTTACCAACACGATCTAAAATACAAATCCGCCCCCTACTTTATCAATTTGCTGGCCGACATTGTCAGCAAAAATGGCAACCTCATGTTGAGCGTGCCGCTGCAACGCGGTGGCCAGCCGGACGCGGACGCGATCAAAATCGTCAGCGAAATCGGCGCGTGGCTGAAGGTCAACGGCGAGGCAATCTATGCGACACGCCCGTGGAAGATTTTTGGCGAAGGCTTTTCTGTGACGGGCGATGAGAAGGGGCATTCTGGCGGCCAGAGCGATGTGCAGAAAAAGCCGCTCCGGGCGGTGGAGATCCGGTTCACGCAGTCGAAAGACGGCAAGACGCTTTTCGCCATTGTTCTCGAAATTCCGAAGGACGGCAAAGTGACCATCAAATCGCTAGCGGCCAACTCCCCGAACTGGCCCGGCAAAATCGGCAGCGTGGAGCTGGTCGGTGGTGGCAAACTCGAATTCACCCGCGATGAAACCGGTGTGCATGTCGCGTTGCCGGGAGAATTCGCCGGCAAGACCGCCTTCGCATTGAAAATCCGCCCCTGATGGGTTCGGTGACATTCGTGCCCGCTGCTTTAGTAATCAAAGCGGGAGAAACTCTCAAAATCCAAACGCTCTAGAGCTGCCCGAGACAATCTTGCTGGAGGTATAAGGTTGCAATAACCCGTTCCTTGGCATCAAAGTGATCCAAATCTTTATGAATAAGTATTTTTTTCCATTTGCCCTCGCCGTTTCCGTTTTTACTTCGGCTTTTGCAGTCAACCCCGCCGGGACTCAGGTTCTGCGGAACAACGAATGTGAGGTTTCCATTAAAAATGGCACCGATTTGCAGATCGCCCTGAAGGACGGGACTGTGCGTGTTTTCAAACCGGAGTTCACGATTCTCCGCACCGAAGAAAATCCGCAAAAGAAGCTGCGGCGAGGCGAGGTCGGCACCAATCACGGAAAAACTCCCTTCTATAATGTCCCGACCTGGGGTCAGGCGGTCATTACTAAAATCGACCCGAAAGTCCATGTGATGGATGGCTTTAACCCTGAGAATGACCGGGGCATCGAGCCGGGGAGAACCGCTGATTATTTCCAAGCTGCGCCAAACGAGGTGGTGAAGGCGCAAGCGGTAACCTTTGCGGACAACACAATCCAATGGAGTTTTCCGGAGATTTCCGGGTCGCGCCTTTCGGCAGTGATACAACTCCCGGACACTAAAGGTGTTCCGGAGTTGACGTTCACTTTTGTTCCCGCAAAAAGTGGATATTATTCCATCGGTTATACTGGCGCGCCGGGTGTGAACCCTGCTGAGATGGATGAAATGTGGCAGCCGATGATCTGGCAGGAAAAGCGATTTCCAAACATGCCGTATCTCTCGGAAGCATTCCAATGTCCGCTGCCGACTACGCTCGTGAGTTATCAGGGAGCAACAGTAGGAGTTCTTGCAGATGCCGCTGAACTGCCGTTTCAACCGCTTCCGAACAAAGACAACTCCAAATTTGGCGTCCTGGTTCGCGACAGCAAGGGCCTGGCGCGTCCGATGCTTTTTGCTCCCGTTCTGGGCGGACCGGGATCGAAGATGTCTGCCGGAAAGCCGTTCGTTTTCAAGGCACACCTCCTGTTGCATAAGGGCGACCTCCTGAGCACCTTTGAATATGGGGCCCGCAACTATTATGGATTTAAGGATTACCGCCGCAACAGCACGGTTACGCTGAACAAGACTTTGGAAAATATGATTGACTACGGGATGGGGCCGTTCAGTCAGTTCTGCGAGGAGTTGCGCGGATGCAATTACGCAACCGATGTTCCCGGTGCCGTGAAGAACATCACAGGTCTGGACCCGCTGTCGCTGGCCTTTGTTACCGATAATGAAGCGATCTTTAAAAAGCGCGCTCGGCCCATGCTGGAATACAGTTGGTCACGCGAGCGGTTCCTGTTTTCCAATAATCCGGAAGTAAAGGGAGACGGAACATCCGCAAAGCTTGGCGGGCCTGGCGCACCGATGTCCGATTTTATTGCTGCCTATCAATTTTCAAAACAGCGGACGCTATGTGATCTGAAAATAGCCGCAGAGATTTATAGCAAACCGATCAATCTCTGTCTGAATCTGGCGGAATTGCTTTACGGCAATCAATGGCAGAACGCAATGCACCTCTATAAAGCCACCGGCGAGAAAAAGTATTTGGATCTAGCTGTAGCCGGCGCCGATCGGTATCTCAATGAGCGCGTTTATACACTGCAAAAAGATTTTAGCGACGACGCTTCCCGCGACATGTTTTTCTGGACTTCCTATGCGCCGCAATGGATGGAACTTTACCTGCTCCATGAGTTAACCGGCGAAAAACGGTATCTGGATGCCGCACAACGAGGAGCGCGTCAGTACGCACAGTTCATTTGGTTTTGCCCGGCTGTTCCAGATTCAAAAATCCTCGTCAATATCGGCAACAAAGCCCCGCGCTACCGCTCAGGCGACAAATTCAAGGATATGATCGTGCCCGAAGAAACCGTGGACGCCTGGCGGGTATCCGAGATCGGGTTGACTCCCGAATCGTCTCCGACCTGCAATGGGCATCGCGCAATCTATTTGACCCAATTTGCGCCGTGGATGCTCCGCATTGCCCGCGATGCCAAGGATTCTTTTCTGCATGACGTGGCCCGGTCTGCGGTGATCGGTCGCTATGAAAGTTTCCCGGGTTATCACATCAACGCCGGTCGCACGACAGCGCACGAAAAGGCCGATTTCCCATTGCGTTCCCTCCCGGAGCTGAATGGCGTCACCTCATTGCATTTTAATCACCCATGGTCCCACATCGCCATGTTGATGGACTATCTGGTTTCAGATGTTTATTACCGGTCTGACGCGCAGATTGATTTCCCGGCCGAATACGCGGAAGGGTATGCTTACTGCCGTAGCAAAATCTATGGGGCCGCTTCGGGGCATTTCTATGACGAAAAGGATGTGTGGCTTTATATGCCGCATGGACTGCTTTCATCCTCAAATGTGCAGATCAATTATCTGGCGGCGCGCGGCAACGGGAAACTTTACCTGGCGCTGACAAACCAGTCCAAGGAGCCGGTAACGACCACGCTGACGTTGAACTCCGAACTTCTGGATCTGAAAAAGGGCAAAGTCTATTCAGCGAAAGTATGGAAAGACAATCAACTCGCAGGCACCGCATCTGTCATCGACGGACAGGTTTCTCTGATCGTATCTCCGGATGGGATGACCGCGCTGGCAATTGACGGAGTGACCGCCCGTCCGGTATTCCAGGCCAAAGTCGGCGAAAGCAGCACACCATGGAAGAAAGACTCGGAAGAACTTTCTTTTGGCGGTGGAAGCAAAGCCGTGCTGTTTAACTTTGGGCCCAACCTGCAAAGCGTCTATTCCTTCACCAAGGCGACCAATGAAGTTTATAGCAAGGTGACTCTTCATTATGCGTGCAACGGAAAATGGTCCGCCGTTACGAAGGAATCTTATCCGTTCGAATTCACGGTGGAAGTTCCGCGCGATACGGACGAGTTCCGATTCCGCTATGAGGCGGTTACGAAACAGGGCGGCACAGATCACTCAGAAGAAGGAATTCTCTTGAGGAAGTAGTCGGTTATCGCGGCTCCCGGTTGCTTTCCTATTTTGTCTACCTAGAATCCGTAAGCGGTAAACCAAGCACCTCTTCACAAACGTCGTAGCGGTATCGCTACGACATTTATGATGCGCGGCGGAGGGCGGCGTGCTGTTGCTCGTGGAGTCGGCGGCAACCCCAAGCTGGCTGACTTCTGCCGTCACTAAGTTGTGTGGAGGTGCAAAAATCCTTTATGAAGCGCCCCGGAGTATAGCGCCATCAGGTCTGGGTGCGCTGGGATAGCCGTTGTGTGCGCATCTTCAATGAGCATGGAACAAGTGCAAATCCATATTCTCGACCGCCTGCTTGGTCGAAGGAAGGTGATTGAGGACGGAATGAGGCTTCACTCTGGCATGACGCCATCTTGACCGGCTTTATCCGGATTGGATAGATCCGCTTGGCACAACGCTTACCTAGAATCCGCGTAAATCGGTGCTGGATCGCTTGCAAAGCCCTTCTTTGGGGAGCCGCTTGAGGACAACGAATTCGATTCCGTGCTTATTGCAGAAATCCCGTTTCTCTGGCTTGTCGCCATCCTCGTTCACGGCGTACATATCCGGTTTGATGGTATTGAGGATTTCCGGTTCTGCATCCATCCAACCGCTGCCGCTGGAAATGAGCGCTTCGGTGACATAGCGGATCGAGCCGCAGGTGTAGCGCCGCTCTTCCTGAGAGAACATGGGATGCCCCTCGCCTTTCAGCAGGAGAAGGTTGGCGTCGTTGCCTGCGACAACATACAGATCACCCAAGGCCGAGACTTCTTCGAAAAAGGCGACATGCCCGGTGTGAAACCAGTCGTAGCACCCCGTAACGACGACTTTTTTGCGTCCTGTGGAGGGCTGGGGCTTCGGAGCAGGAAACCCGGTGGTCTCGGCAGCTGTAATGATGCGGTACTCAATATGATTGGCTTCGCAAAATGCTTTTTTGGCTGCCCCTGCGTCTTTTTCAGAAACGGCCCAGACATCAGGCTCTAGAGCCAGCGTCGGCAGGGCATCGGGAGAAAGTTCCGGACCGGAGGCGTGGACCTGCCGCACATATCGCATTGCCTGTACGAAGTAAAGGCGTTCGGCATACGGGAACTTGGGTGGGCAGCCGGTTACGGATCTGATGGCTTCGTCGGACCAGAGGAGCACATGCACCTCGCCGAGCTTGGCCGCTTCCTCCAGGAAGCGCATCTCCCTGGATTGAAGATCATCAAATGCGGAGGATACGATAACGCGATTCATGGGAACAAATTTTTAGGCAAGCCGGACTTTGATACGGAACGCACCCGGGACGGGCTCTTCCGATGCCACAAAGAGGTATCCCCCACCGCAACCCGAATACATCGCCCCGGGATAACGAGATTGGTAATGTGCCAACAAACCGGCCAGGTCGGTCGGGATGGTGGGGTGTGCGAGAACATGCGGAAGCATCGTCTTCCAGCAGAGCATACACTCGTTCATCGACGCTCCCAGCGCCACGATGTCTTTGGAGACAATCGCATCAAAGCACGCTTTTCCGCTTTGACCCAACCGGCGGGCCCATTCGGGATCAAGGTTCTTGATCCCGAGCGGGGAATAACCGGGAGGCCGTGGGGCGATCGGCAGGACGTTGATGACTTGCTCCAGCCACTTGGCGATTTCTGGATCGGTGTTCGATTCGATGTGACAGGGAAAAATGCCACAGCGGTGCCTGGAATCGTAATCCAGACGGTTGATCCCGGGATAGATCAGGCCAATCATATCCTGGGAGCCCGACGGTTCCGCAGCACCTTCGTTTTCCTTGGCATACAACTCGTCGACCAACTTTGCCGGATCCCCTTCCGGCAAACCACCCCAGAGCTTCAGCGCCACGTTGCGCGTTCCGGTTCCAATCCCTGCGCGCTCCATCCAAATGAAGTTGGGTTCAACCCCGACGACGACCATTGAACCGGGCGGCGTCGGATTGATGCTGGAACAGAAAGGCTGATCAATCCATCCCCCAGCCAGAGCAATTCGGTAAGGGAAATTGCCGATGACATCGGCGAGTTTGTTGCTATGTGTTGGACCCATAATCGCTTTGGTTCTGCGCTCGGACCGATACGGCAGGTTAGGCGATATCCTTGACGGTATCCTTGCCTGCCTTGCGATCCTCATATTGCGATTGGATCCAGGCGTAGGTTTTCTTCAGGCCATCAGCGATCGTGATCGAAGGTTCCCAGTTAAGAACACTCTTGATGAAGGTATTGTCGCTGTTCCGGCCAGCCACCCCCTTGGGTGCATCCAGGAGATATTTCTTTTCCAGTTTGATGCCACCGCAATCCATCGCGATGTCGGCGAGCGCGTTGATGGAAATCATTTCGCTGGTGCCGAGATTCACCGGGGTCGCGTTGAGCGCTTCGCAGTGCATGATTTTGTCAATGCCCAATACGCAATCATCAATATACATGAAGCTGCGCGCCTGGGTTCCGTCCCCCCAGATTTCGAGCGAACAGATGCCCTTGTCTTTGGCTTCCGCGACTTTGCGGCACATCGCTGCGGGAGCCTTTTCGCGGCCACCGTCCCACGTTCCCCATGGTCCATAAACATTGTGGAACCGTGCAATGGCCGTTTTCATGCCGCGTTCCGCCGTGTATTCCTGGCAGAACATCTCGGAAACGAGTTTCTCCCATCCGTAACCACGCTCGGAATAAGCGGGATAAGCATCAGATTCCTTTAGAGCCAGGCAGTTCGGGTCTTCTTGCAGTTTGACATTGTAAGCGCAAGCGGAGGAGGAGAAGAAATAGCGATCCACCCCGGCATTGTATGCGGCTTCAATGAGGTTCGTATTGATGAGGATGCTGCGAAGACACATGATGCGGAAGCGTTCGATAAAGCCCATGCCGCCCATGTCGGCAGCAAGGTTATAGACTTCCTTCGCTCCACGCACCGCGATCTTGCAGTATTCTTCGTTGGTGAGATCCATGCAGAGGCTTTCCACGCCTTCCACACGCTGGTACCAGAGCGGAAGGGGCTTTTTGTCCACCGCCCGAATATTGGTAAATCCTTTGTTTTGGAAATAGCGCACCAGTGCGCCCCCAATGAACCCCCCTGCCCCTGCGATGACAATCAGGTCGTCTTTCTTGGTTGTGCTGCTGTATAGAGTGTCTGACATACGGTTTTCTGTTTAGAGTTTGTGGTTTCGACTTGAGACGAGAGGGCGGTTCATTGACCAATATTGGCCTCGCGCTTTTTTAATCTGTCCCCATCCTAGGGGGCTTATACCGGGAATGGAATGGAGGTTCTTGTCGGTTATATGGATATTCTTGACTTCCATGAGCCGTATTGTAAGAACAGCCATGCCAGCGAACGGACAGCCGGATTTTTTCTCGATCCAAATAGCGGAGGCCCGCCGGTTTCACATGGAAGCCAGGCCTTCCAAAGAATCGCTTTTGGCTGTGCGCGCCGGAGGGTGTGAACACTGCGCCACAAATTATGAGATACACCGTCCAAGCTTCCCCTACATAGGCATCGAATTTGTGGCGCACGGAAAAGGGACGGCGGTGCTCCATGGAAAAACCTATTCTCTAGCGGCCGGAACGATCTTTAGTTATGGGCCGGGCATTTCGCAGGGCATCACCTCGGACCCGCAGGAGCCGATGGTAAAATATTTTCTCGATTTTTCCGGCAGGCACTCAAAGCGGCTTTTGGAACGTTACGGACCAGGGTTGGGGCAAGCGCTCCAGACATCGGCCCCTGGCGAAGTAATGGCCATCTGGGAGGAAATCATCCGCACAGGGCTTCGCGCCACCCCATTTGGCGCGCGTATCGTTTCCGTCCTTTTGGAATACCTGCTTTTGAAAGTCGCTGAGACGACTATTCCGTTGGGCTCAAGCGGAACACCGGCATTTTCGACCTACCGCCGATGCCGTCAATGGATCGAAAACCACGCACTCAAGCTCAATTCCCTGGATCAAATGGCCGCCGAGTGCCACATCGACCCCGCGTATCTTTGCCGCTTATTTCGGCGCTTTGACCACCAAAGCCCATATCAATGCCTGTTGAAATTCAAAATGAACCACGCCGCACAACGCCTGCAAATTCCAGGGATTGCGGTAAAGCAGGTTGCCGAGGAGGTGGGATTTAGTGACCCGTGCCATTTTTCCCGTGTGTTCAAAAAAATGGAAGGGCTATCGCCAGCTCAATTCGCGCGATTTTGCATCAGGTGCTGATGGGACAGGGCGATCAGCACGGCTAAAGTGTGACGCCGTCCTTGAAGATCGCGATCTCACGGAACCCGTTGATTTCCGATTTCGTCTGCTTGCGCCCGCTTGCGAACTCCACCACTTCAAGCATGAGGCGGGCGGCCAATTCCTTCTGTGTCATGCCGTGGAGCATTGCGCCGGCATCAAAGTCGATCCAATTTTTCTTGTGCTGCGCCAACGCGCTATTGCTGGAAATTTTAATCGTTGGGACGCAACAGCCCAGCGGCGTCCCCCGCCCAGTAGTAAACAAAATCAAATGTGCGCCTGCCGCCGCAAGGGCCGTGGCGGCCACGATGTCGTTCCCGGGACCGTTTAGGAGATTTAGGCCCGGATGCTGTAACCGGCTGGCGTAATCCAAGACGTCCACGACAGGGCCGCATCCACCTTTCTGCGTGCAGCCCAGCGATTTTTCTTCCAGCGTGGAAATCCCGCCTTCTTTGTTTCCAGGGGACGGATTTTCGTAAACAACCTGGTTGTGCCTTAAAAAATATTCTTTGAAGCCGTTCACCATTGTGACGCACTTCTCATACACTTCGCGGCTCACGCACCGGTTCATGAGCAAGGTTTCCGCACCGAACATTTCGGGGACTTCGGTGAGAATCGTCGTTCCGCCGCTGGCAATGAGGAGATCGGAAAAGGCCCCCACCAATGGGTTGGCTGTAATGCCGGAAAGCCCGTCCGAGCCGCCGCATTTCAAACCGACGCGCAAAGCCGAAACCGGAACGGGTTGGCGGCGCATTGCACCTGCGGAGTGCGCCAATTCCTCCAGCATTTGCAAACCCGCCTCCACTTCATCCTCGACTTGCTGCGAAATGAGGAATCGGAATCGGCAAGGGTCCGCATCCCCCAGCAGTTTGCGAAAACTCGCCATGGTGTTGTTTTCGCAACCCAGCCCGAGGATGAGCACGCCGCCTGCATTGGGATGCTGCGCCAAGCTCGCCAGCAGCTTCTGGGTGGACGCATGGTCTTCCCCCAGTTGCGAACACCCGTAGGGATGGGTGAAGGCATAAACCCCGTCGATGCTGCCTTGGGGAAGGCGTTGACTAAAGCGGCGAGCCAGCGATTCAGCAATATGATTTACGCATCCCACCGTTGGGATAATCCAAAGTTCGTTGCGAATGCCCACTGAGCCGTTGGGCCGCAGAAAGCCCTCAAAAGAGAGTTCGGTGCCATGAGGGGCGATGCTGTTGGCCTTCGGTTTATAAACATATTCCAATGTCCCGCCCAAGTTGGTTTTGAGATTCTGCGTGTGCACCCAATCTCCCGCCAGGATTGGCGCCGTTGCATGGCCAATTGGAGCCCCATATTTTACGACATTTTCGCCCACGGAGAGTTTTGTAAGGGCCACCTTGTGGCCACGGGGGATCGGGCTCGAAAGCGTTATGGACAAACCACCGATGGCAATCTGCCGCCCGGCTTCGACATCCTCCAAAGCCACGGCGACGTTGTCTGAGGGATGAATACGGAGAAGAGGATTTTCCATAGGATTTATTCGGCAGCCGCCAAGAGGCACTCGACCGCAGCCCGCATTCCATCAACATGGATTGCACGCAGCCCCTCGATGACACCCAAGAGAAGGCCGGGGACCTGCGTCAAATCTTCCCCCCATAAGGACATATTTGATAAGGTTGCGTACGCGAGCGCCTCCGTGTTGCCATCCGTCTTGAAAGCCTGCCAGCGGCTTTGGAAAAATTCCATGACCTCTGCATCATCGCGAATCGGATAATCCTCGCCATTGCGCTCCCCATTGATCCCGCCGCAATTCGTGGGCTTGCCTTTGTAAAAGCGCATCAGCGCCGCAAGCGAGAACACCAATGCGGGCGGGAGCTTGCCGGTATTGGCGAGGCTGTCGAGCAGAGAGGGCAATACCCGAACTTTCCATTTGGAAATGGAATTGAGCGAGATGCTCAATAGTTCGTGCTTGATAAAAGGGTTCCGGAACCGCTCCAGCACGGCTTGCGCGTAAGCCTGCTTTTCGCCCTCCTCCATCGGCAGTGCGGGCACGATCTCTTTGAAAAGCACCTGCCGGAGGAGCCGCTCAAAAAGTGGGTCGTCCGTCATTTCACGAACGGTGTTGATTCCCCCCAGGAATGCGGCGAGGACGCAAGCCGTGTGCGCCCCGTTCAACATGCGCACCTTGCGGGAGCGATACGGGGTCATGTCGTCGGTCCAGATGACATTGATGCCCGCGTCCGCCAACGGAAGCTCCGCAGCAAGATGCGCAGGGCCCTCAATGACCCAGAGGTGGAAGAGTTCGCTCGTGTCGAGGAGTTGATCCGTGTAGCCGAGTTCAGCACAAAGCGTTTCCGCTTCCGCGCGCGGATACCCCGGCACAATCCGGTCGACAAGGGTGTTCAAAAAAGAATTGCTCGATTCAACCCATGCACAAAAGGCGCCGCCCAGTTTCCACGCATTGGCGTGCTGCAAAACATATTCCTTGAGCTTCGCGCCGTTGCGCTCGATCAATTCGCACGGCAGGAAAACGAGACCTCGCGAGGGATCTCCCCCAACAGCCACGAAACGTTCGTAGAGCAACGCAGCCACTTTCGCAGGGAAAGAGGCAGGGCAACATCCCGGCTCATACGGCTCCCCAATATAGGCGATCCCCGCTTCGGTGGTGTTTGAGACAACAAACCGCAATTCCGGACTCTGCGCCAATGCCACCAAATCGGCCCAATCCTCGTAAGGGTTCAGCGCCCGGCTGATCGAGGTGATGATCCGCCGCGTTTCTACTACCGTCCCCGCCTCAATCCCTCGTGCAATGAGCGTATACAACCCCTCCTGTGCGTTGATCTGGGGCGCCATCCCGCCAGCGATGGGCTGCACAGCGACCACGCTGCCGCCAAAGAGCCCGCGAGCATTGGTTTCATCAACCATCCAGTCGAAAAATGCACGCAGGAAGTTGCCCTCACCGAATTGCAGAATTTTCTCGGGATACCCATTCAGAGAGCCGCAAGTGACATTTTTTGGCGGTACAAAGCCACCCTGGAGCAGCTTGCGGTTCAGTTGAATTTTTCCAGAAAGAGGTTGGGAAGGCTGCATCTTTAAGATTGGACCAGATTTCCGGGCGCAAGGGAATGGACGGAGTTGCAAATAGAATGGATATTCCTGCAAAAAAACGAGGCAAGCAAAGGGAGATACACCCGCACCCGTTTCGTCGCTAATCAGCGCTCGCACGCCCATGTGCCATAGCTGCGATGGACAAACTTTTGGCTGGGGAATGACCCCGGTGCTTCTTGTACAAACGCGAAAAATAATAGGGATCCTTGAAACCTAGAGACCCTGCGGTTTCGCTCACGGTGATGTTGGGTTGCTTGGCAAACATTCGGTCGGCCAGATCGAGTTTCGCTTCGATCTGATACTGGAGAAAACTCTTTCCAGCCACGGCTTTAAAAAGATGCGCCAGGCTCGAGGGGCTCCTGCGAATGAGGCGCGCGGCGTCATCGACCGAAAGCATCAGGTCGGGATGCTCTGCCAGATAGGTAAATAGCGGATGCAGCGGTGTGGGTCCGTAAAGGCTGATCAAATGCCGCGTTATGATGAACTCCGTGAGGGAGGTCAGCATCGCCAGAATATCCTTCACTTTTCCAGCGGGGAAACAGGGGGCTTCGGCAAAAGCCTTTTGCAAATCGTCGTTGCCGAACTGCTCTTTCCATTTCCTGCTTACCGTGCTGCTGCACCGCTCGCTAGTCCGAAACTGGCCCAGCATAAAGCAGCCGATGATCCGGCCTTCAACGGACACCGGCATACAGCCGTCCATCATTCCGGCGAAACATTTATAAATGAGCGGTTTTCCGGTCCGCTCCGCAATTTTCCAGTTCTGCCGGTCGCAGTCCAAGCAGCGCGGCTCCAACTCCATGCGGTGGCGGATCAGTTTGCAGAATTTGCAGAAACCCTTTCGTTTGCCGACCAGGAGTTCCCGGCCCTCAAGGCTGCGAAAACAAATCCTGATGCCCAGCAGGCCAGTGAAGCTATCGAGCAGAGCCCGAGCCTCTTTCTGGAACACGAAGTTCATTTCGGGGTGTTTCATTCGTGGAAAACCGTAGAGTATAATTGCAAGTATATCCATCCTTTTTTGCAGGTATGTCCATGGCGTAAATCCCCCTAAACTTTTAATATTTCACTGACGCAAGCTCTCCTTTCCCATGAACATCCCCATCATTGACACACACCAGCACCTGATCGACCCGCTACTCGGCCCGTATTCCTGGACAAAAGGCATTCCGCAGCTTGAAGGAAAGTGTTTCGACTATGATGCCTATTTATGTGCCATCGAAGGCACTGGAATTAGCCGGACGGTGTTCATGGAAACCACACCGGATGCCTGGCGCAATGAAGCAGCACATGTCTTTGCTTTATCCGAACAGCCATCCTCCATCATCGGAGGGGTTATCGCGAACTGCCACCCGGAGGAAACCGATTTTGAAAAGTATCTCGACTCGATCCAAAGCAGCAAGCTCGTCGGGTTGCGTCGCATCTGCCATGTCGAGCCCGATTTCTTTTCGCAGCAACCGAGGTTTATAGAAAACGTGCGGCGCCTGGGCCCAAAGGGCCTCACCTTCGATCTCTGCTTTCTTGCCCGCCAACTTTCTCTTGCCGGAGAATTGGCGCAAAAATGCCCGGAGGTGCAATTTGTTCTTGATCACTGCGGCGTGCCCGACATCGCGGGCGGTGCGCTCGACCCGTGGCGCGAAAGCCTCCGCGAACTTGCGAAATTGCCCAATGTGGCATGCAAGATTTCCGGCATTCTCGCCTATTGCAAACCCGGCAACGCCACATCCGAGGCAGTTCGTCCCTATATCGAGCATAGCATCGAATGCTTCGGCTGGGATCGGGTGATGTGGGGCGGTGATTGGCCGGTCATCACTCAAAGAAGCTCATTGAAAAAATGGGTGGAAATCTCCAGAGAAATCGTTGGAGCAGCCTGTGAATCCGACCAACACAAACTATTCCATGAAAACGCCGTTCGAATTTACGGCATCAAATAGCTCAGCTCCAGAAGCTATCTAAAAATCCGGCGAGGGTGCG
The DNA here is from genome assembly GCA_026398235.1 of Verrucomicrobiota bacterium. Classification (GTDB taxonomy): domain Bacteria; phylum Verrucomicrobiota; class Verrucomicrobiia; order Chthoniobacterales; family Chthoniobacteraceae; genus UBA695. The sequence continues at coordinate 37,381 of JAPLTE010000124.1, read as the reverse complement.
CAGTTTTTGGCGCTGGCCTGCGTTACAATATTCGCAAGGCAATGGTGAACATAACCAAAGCCGGACTCCCTCGCTTCAGCGCGGCGGTCTTCTTGCGGGCGAATAATCCGAAAAAACAACGGGGCTAGGTCCGTAAACCGATGGCCGGATCGGATTTGGCAACCGATGAAATCGTGGGAAGATGCCGGTGCCTTGCAAGCGTCAGCACAAGGCTCGGGTCTTCGGCGCGGTATTGGTGGAGCTTATTGCGCAGGGTTCTCACGCTGATCTTTAATAAGCTGGCGGCCCGGGTCCGGTTCTGGTTGGTCACCTCAAGCGCACGCAACACCTGTCGCTTTTCCAGCTCTTCGAGCGTCAGGAGCGGCTCGGTTTGCGCCTCCGCGGTAAACCGGGGCTCACTGAACGACTTCGCGCCCATTTCCCCTGCGTCCTTGCCTCCTGGGCGGCGATTTTTGAGCCACTCAAACGACTCGGCTTCCAGACGCGCTCCCTCTTCCCCGAGGATCATCGCACGCTCCAGCACATTCTCCAGTTCCCGCAGGTTCCCAGGCCAGGAATACGCCATCAAATGCCGCAACGCCTCGTCCGAAATTCCGGCGGGCTTGCCATCGCCAGGAAGGCGCTCCAGCCAGTCAAAAACCAGCAGCGGCAAATCCGCAATGCGCTCCCGCAACGGCGGGACGTACAGAACGGGCCCGCAAAGATGCTTGTGCAAATCGAGCAAAAAGGTTCCACGGGCCACACAGCCGGCAAGATCGCGACGGGTCGTGGCGAAGAGGCGGATATCGAGTTGCCTGCGGCGTTCCGAACCGGGGTGCGTCCATTCGCCTTCCCTCAGCGCATTGAGGAGTTTGATCTGGAGGCACATGGGCATCTCCGAAATTTCTTCCAATAAGAGCGTCCCGCCTTGGGCCAGTTCCAGCCGCCCCCCTTGCAAAATGGAGCGACCAATCCCCTCCTCGCATGCTTCCGTGATCCGCCCAAAAAGGGCATTCTCCAGACGCGCCTCTTCCGCACCGGCGCAGTGCATCCGCACGAGAGGCTTGCTGGCCCGAGCGCTGGCCCGGTGCACCATTCCGGCGATATGGGATCTGCCCGTCCCGCGTTCGCCGGAAATCAAGACCGGAGAATCCGTCGCGCCCACCCGTCCCACAAGCAAACGGAGATGGCGCATGCCGGGAGAGTCGCCGATCATTTCCCTGTCACAACGTCCTTCCTCGCTCAAATACCGCCGAACCTGTTGCGCGTGCCGGAACGCCCCTGCGCGTTCCAGGGCCATTTTGAATCCCTCCAGCGCATACGGTTTCGGGAGATAATCGAACGCCCCGGCCCGTAAGGCGCGGATTACCGCATCGCCACTGTTTTTGCCGCTCAGAACGATGCAGACCGGCGGAAACTCCATCCGGGCCGTCTGCTCGATCAAGGTGCAGCCATTGCCATCGGGCAGATCGAGATCGACCAGAAGTAGATCGAAAAATTCTTGCTTCATCAATCGGTCCGCCTCGGCCAGGGTCCCCGCGGTGAAAACCGAGAATTGCTGAGAACGCAAATACGACTCCAGCAATTTGCGTCCAGCCAACTCATCATCAAGGATCAAAATTTTCTCGAAATTCATGAGGGGGCCAGAATAGCCCGCCGGAAGAATCCAACAATCGGGTTACGGCACGTTGCATGAGTGAGTCTTTCCCTGAACTAATGTGGGTGCAACGCATGTCCTCCCGAACGCAGCCCCGCAAAACGTTACGCTTTGCGGCCGAATTTCTTTTCCAACTCCAAATAAGAAATTTGGATCATCGTTGGACGGCCATGGGGACAGCAATACGGCAGATCGCATTGAAGGAGGTCTTCGATCAAACGGATCAACTCAGGTTCGCGCAAAAGGTCATTGGCTTTGACGGCGTGACGGCAGACCGTTTTTGCGATCACATCCTCCCCGAGCCGCAGCTTGGAGCTTTGGGAACTGACTTCCCGAAGCTCATCAATAATATCCCGGAGCAGTTGTTGCGGCTCCTCCGAGCGGACGAATTGCGGGATGCTGTCGAGCTTCCACGTGCCCGAGCCAAATCCCTCGACCCCGATCCCCATTTTTTGAAGCGTCTCCAGGTTCTGCTCCACCCAATCGCTGTCGCGCGGGCCGAGTTGCAGCGTCAACGGCATCAGCAAGCGCTGGCTGGGAACGCCGAGTTCCTCCATCCGGCGGCGCAGTTCCTCAAAGAGAATGCGCTCATGCGCCGCATGCTGATCCACCAGCACCAGCCCCCCTGCATTCTCCATTACAACATACAGTTTCCCCAAAACCCCCAACAGCCGGAAACGCTGTTTGGGAGCGGGCTCCGGCGGCGGCACTGCTACAGGCGCGGGCGACATCGGCGTGCGGACGGCCGGTGGCTGCTGCAACGGCTCATTCCCATCCTCCGGCATTGTCACCGAAACGTAAGGCTCCTGAAATTGCTGGGTCAACCCGAGCGGCAGAATCGGCGCTTGCGGCGCATGGAACTCCGCCATTCCGGGCAGCGAAAGCGGAGCTGGCTCCTCGGGAACCGGGGACTCCAACTTGATTCCCGGCGCGGCAAAAGCCCCGCTCCATTGGGCGCGGTCGCCCTCGAGCGTCCGCTGAATGGCTTCCACCAACGCCTCGCGCACGGCGGAAGGCTCGCGAAAACGGACCTCGCGTTTTGCGGGATGCACATTCACATCCACCGCCGCGGGGTCCATTTCCAAAAAGAGAAATGTGACTGGGTATTGCCCTTTCATCAACGCGGTGTGATACCCCTCGCGCAACCCGTGATTGAGGGTTGCGTTCTCCACCGGCCGGCCGTTGACAAACACGATCTGCTGCGCGCGCGAGGAGCGGCTCACGCCCGGTTTGCCCACAAAGCCGCGAATTGTCATCCCATGGAAGGCGATCTCGGGCACCTCCAGCAATTCATCCGCGAGCGCCCGCCCGCTCAGGTCGCGAATGCGGTCGCGCAGATTCGTGGCGGGCGGCAATTGGAACACCGTCCGGTCGTCCGTCAAGAGCACAAAACCAACCTCCGGGTGCCCCAAGGCCTGCAACTGAAGCTGATGCTCCACATGGCTTGCCTCCGTGTTTTCCGTCCGCAAAAATTTCCGCCGCGCAGGTAAGTTAAAAAAAAGCGAGCGCACCTCGATCTGCGTCCCGGGAGCATCCCCGCCATCGCGCACGTAATCGATCTTGCCGCCGGTGACCATGATCTCCGTCCCGGCCACCGCGTCGCGCATGCGCGTGGAGAGACGAAACCGTGCGACGCTTGCGATACTGGGCAGCGCCTCCCCCCGGAACCCCAGCGTGCGAATCGCCGCCAGATCCGCGCCCGTGCGGATTTTACTCGTCGCATGGCGTTCCAGGCAAAGCAACGCATCATCGCGATCCATCCCGCAGCCGTCATCGACCACGCGGATCAGCGAAATGCCGCCCCGGCGCATCATCACCTCGATCCGTCGCGCTCCGGCATCGAGGGAGTTCTCCACCAATTCCTTGACCACGGAAGCGGGCCGCTCAACGACTTCCCCCGCCGCCACCTGGCTGGCGACCTCTTCGGATAAAAGTTGAATGCGACTCATAGAATAAAGGCGGAACAAGACTATCCGCAGATTGCGCAGATTAACACAGATTTTCGGAAAAGAAGGAAGGGGAGATCACGCAGGCCGAGACAAAAAAGGGTCGAAAAGCTGGATTTGCTCTCGCGGGCGGCTGTGGGACCGCACCCTCCCATCTCCAGCCAGAAATCTGCGCAAATCTGCGCAAATCTGCGAAATCTGCGGATTTCCCCTCCGATTTTTCCCCAATCTGCGGATAACTTATAGGAGGGCGGTTTGACTTCACCCCGGTGAATCGTTATTTTTGCCGCCAAGCCTTACATGAACGAAGATCTTTTCAGGCGCGAGTTTCGCACCGTCCCGGACCCGCCCGAGACGGACAATCTCTTTCTTTGGACCGTCGGCATCATCCTTCTCATCGGGGTCGCCCTGGCTTGCTGGCTCGGGAGCTACTATATCTTCGGGCATCCCGAAAAACCGGACAGCTACCACATCCTCAAAGACGTGCTTCACAAGCTGGAGCCTCCCAAACGTTTCGTGCTGACCGCCGCGCCTCCCGGCGTCTTCCTCACTCCGCAAAAAGCATTTGAGACCTTCGGCAGCCTCACCAATTACGAGCTGGACCGCAAAAACGAAGAGCTCCTGCGCGATTTCATCAACAATTACCAAAACACCAAGAACCTGGTCCCCTACCTCACCGGGCGCTATAGCATTTTGAGTTCTTATGAACTCAAGAACACCGATTTCATCGGCCTTGGCCTCGTCTCCCTTGCCCAGGCGGCTGAGAATCCGCAGGTGGTAATTGAGCACATTTACCCTGCCACCCCGCAGGCCCTGCCCATTGTGGAACAGATGCTCCGCACCGGCCTCGACATTAAACTGGAAAAATCGCTCGACCTCTCCGCCGTGATCCATGTCGCCCGCACCCCGGACGGACGCCTTCAATTTACTCTCGTCCCGCTCCTCTACGGTTCCTACGCGCTGAAACAAGGCAGCGGAAGCTTCAGCCTGGAACCGCCCAAGGAATTGAACCCGGCAGCGGGTCTCCCGATCGTGCGTGGGCAACTCTACGAGGATGCGCTCAAAACCTTCGCCGAATACACCCGCAAACACGCTCCCGCTCCCGTCAGCACCGGAGGGGGGCCGGGAATCCCCGTGGCCCAATCCGTCGCCTCCACCACGATCATCCAACTGGATCCACCCGCCGCGCCTCCCGTAACCAAAGCCACTCCCACTCCGGCCAAAACCGCCCCGGCCGCTCCCGCTGCCCCGGCCCCCGCGGTCGCCATCCAGCCCACCCCTGTTCCCATCCAGCCCCCCCCTGCTGCCGCGAGCCCCACGCCCGCACCGGTTGCAGTCGCCACCTCCACGCCTAAAATCCCTCTCCAACCGTTCCTCGCCTCCGCCCCCTCCCCCGCTCCCACTCCCATAACCGGTGGAACCTGGCGGACCTATGCCCCCGGCAAAATGCCCAGGGGGCGACTCGTCTCCCTCTCTGAAGCCAACGAACTCGCCGACCGCGGCACCGGCGGCGAACGGTTGTATCTGCGCGGCAACTTCACCGTTTCGGTCAGCAACGAAAATCGCGCCGTGCTGCGTTCGAGCAGTCCGCTGAGCAATGCCCTCTCCACCGTGACCAATGGCATGCCTCCTCGCGTCATTGTTGAATACCCCGCCGGAGCCTTAGCTCCTCCGAAAAATACGGTGTTTGCCCGAGATGAGCTGCGCCCGTTTGAAATCACCAGCGTACGGCGCGAACCCAACGGCCAGATCAATATCTTCGCCCGCGAAGTGATTGCGGATTAGCGCTATCCCAGCTTGGGATCGTTGCGGGAAACCGGCTCCCGTTCAGAATACAATTTACCCGCGAAACAGCTCGCCGTCAGCCTCCGCGATCAAGACCGGCGAGGCGTTCATGATTTTCCTGCACGCAGCGTCTTTGAATACGCGCAGCGCCTCGGCACACACGGCCCGCAGCTCCTTGCTCGCGTCAATCCGCACCGAGGGGCGGTCCCCCCGCTCGTGCAAGGTTTGGAAAATGGAACGCGCTTTTTCCAGCGACTCCAGCCCTTCGAAATCGTTCTGTGCATCCCCGCGCCGGTGGATGCGCCCGATGCCGCTGCGCACTTCCACGTCCATGAACAAAATCAGATCCGGCACCGGAGCGATCGCTTCGTTGGCCGCGATGATCTGGTCGAAATCGACTCCACGCGCCCCTTGGTACGCCGCGTTGCTCCAGTAATACCGGTCCAGGATGACGATATGATTTTCCGCCAAAGCCGGGCCGATGCTCCGCTCCACGTGCTCCTTGCGGTCGAGCCGGAAAAGCTCCAGCTCCTCCTCAATGGAAAGCCGCCCGGTGTCCGCCGATTCCCGCAGCTTCTGCCCGTAGGAGAGGCTCGTCGGCTCCTTGGAAAAAACGCAGGCCAGGCCGCGCTCTCCGCACCATTGCGCAAGGATGGCGGCAACGGTGGACTTGCCCGTTCCGTCGATCCCTTCAATGGCAACCAGCAGACCGCCTGGAATGGGAGTTTTCATAAAAAAAATTTCTGCTTTTTCAAATTCACCACAGAGAACACGAAGGACACGAAGCAAAAACCAAGGAAATTTTTCTTATTCTTTTCTTCGTGTCCTCTGTGTTCTTCGTGGTGAATGTCTTTCTTTGGCTATTTCAAAAGCCACGTAATAATCGCCTTCTGCACGTGCAGGCGGTTTTCGGCTTCGGTAAAGATGGTGTCGGCATGGCCTTCCACGACTTCGTCGGTGATCTCTTTGCCCCGGTAAGCGGGCAGACAATGCATGGCGAGCGCTCCCGGGGCGGCTTTTTTGAGCAGTTCCGCGTTGATCTGGTAGCCGGCAAGCTGGGCAAGCCGGTATTCGGCCTCCCGCTCCAAGCCCATGCTCACCCAAACGTCCGTATAAAGCACATCGGCGCCGCTCACGGCCGCCACCACGTCATCAGTGACGACAATGTTGCCCCCCGCGCGCGCAATCAGTTCCGGCGAGGGCTGGAACGGCTTGGGCGACGCGATGCGCAACTGGAAATTGAGCTTGGAAGCCGCCCATATCCACGAACGCGACACATTGCACGCGCCGTCGCCGATGAATGTGACGGTCTTGCCCCCATAGGTGCCGAGCTTTTCCTGGATGGTGAACAGGTCGGCCAAAATCTGGCACGGATGCTCGTCATCGGTAAGCGCGTTGATCGTCGGGATATTGCTGTAGCGCGCGAAATCTTCCACGTCCTGCTGCGCGAACGTGCGAATCACCGCCCCGTGCAACATCCGCCCCATCACGCGCGCGGTGTCCTTGATCGGTTCGCCCCGCCCGAGTTGGATGTCGTTGGCGCTCAGAAACAGCGCGTCGCCGCCCAATTCCCGGATCCCCACTTCAAAACTGACGCGCGTGCGTGTGGACGATTTACTGAAAATCATTCCCCAACACTGATTGCGCAACGGGTGCTCCGCAGGATGATTGCGCATCGCTTTGATCGTCTTGGTCAGGGCCAGGATTTCCGCCATGTCGCCCGCCGGGAGCGACTCAAGAGAGAGCAAGTGCTTCATGGGTATGCAAGGTTCAGGATAATGCAGTCCGCAAAAGAGCCACAGCCTGGTCGATTTCCGCCCGGCTGACATTCAGCGGCGGCAACCAGCGGACGTTGTGTGTTCCTGCGGGAATGCTCAAGAGCCCGGCATGGTGCAGCCGTTCAATCAGCGCCAGAGCAGGCGCGCGTTTGTCGCCGATGCGTTCGGAGAAATCCGGCACCAATTCAAACGCAAGCATCAGCCCCACGCCGCGCACTTCCTTGATGAGCGGGGAGCACAGGGCTTCGAGGGCCGCTTTCGCATAAGCTCCCATTTCGCGGGCATTGGCGAGGAGCCCCTCTTCTTCGATGATCGAAAGCACTTCGTTGGCGACCGTGCACCCGAGAGGCGTGCCGCCGTAGGTGGACCCGTGGGTGCCGGGCCCGAGGAGGTTCGCGAGGCTCATCTCGCTGCCGTCTTTCATCGAGATCGTCCGGTCGCGCACCCAGAATGCGCCGAGGGGGAAGCCGCCCGCGATGCCTTTGGCCCAACTCACCGCGTCAGGAATAATCCCCTCGCCTGCGAGCGTTTTCCAGGCGCACCAATCGCCCGTGCGGCCCAGGCCGCACTGCACTTCGTCAAACATCATGAGCAGCCCGTGGTCGTCACAAATCTGGCGCACCGCTTTCAAAAATTGCACCGTCGCCGGGCGCACGCCGATCTCCCCTTGGATCGGCTCCATCAAAATCGCCACGGTATCCGGCCCAATGGAGCGGCCCAATTCCGGCGCATCGTTGTAATGCACATGGCGGAATCCGCTCGCAATCGGCTCGAACCCTTTTTTGACTTTCTCCTGCCCGGTGGCGGCAATGCCGCCGAGGGTCCGCCCGTGAAACGAGCCGTCGAAAGTCAGGATCTCAAACCGGTTCGGCGCATATTCGAGCCGCTCTCCCGCTGCATGCCGGGGCAGCGGCGAACGGGCTTCGTTGCCGAATTTCCGGGCGAGTTTATACAACCCGTCATTCGCCTCGGCTCCCGAGTTGGCGAAGAAAACCTTGCCCGCGTGGCCGGTGTAACCGACAAGGCGCCTGGCCAGCTCTCCTTGAGGGCGCGTGTAATAAAGATTGGAAGTATGCACCAATTTACGGGCCTGCCGCGCCATGGCATCGGCAACCCGGGGATGGCTGTGTCCCACGGAACAGACCGCGATGCCTGCGCCGAAATCGAGATATTCCCGCCCGGCTTCATCCCAGACGCGGCACCCTTCGCCCCGCTCCAATACCAGCGGGAAGCGCCCGTAGGTTGGGATGACGTATTGATTGAACAAATCTAGCGTGCTTTCCATTGCTGACTCCTTAAACAAGTCGCCTTATGCGACGATCTCCGTCCCAATGCCGGTGTGGGTAAACACCTCCAGAAGGAGTGAATGTTGAATGCGCCCATCAATGAAGTGCACTTTTTTGACCCCTTTTTCGATGGCGCTCATGGCGGAGGTGACCTTCGGGATCATCCCTCCGGCCACAATCCCTTCCTCAATGAGCCCTTGCACTTCTTCAATGGAGAGGGTCGAAATCAGCGAATCGGCTTCCTTGGGGTTGCGCATAATCCCGGGAACGTCGCTCAAATAAATCATCTTCGCCGCTCCCAACGCCGCCGCAACCGCTCCCGCCGCGGTGTCCGCGTTGATGTTGAACAGCTTCCCGCTGACATCCCGGCCAATGGGCGAAATGACAGGCACTGTCTCGGCTTCCACGGCTTTTTGGATCTGCCCGAGCGCCACACTCACCACTTCGCCGACAAAGCCGAGATCAACTTCCTCCCCTTTTTCATCGCGCTGCAACGGGAGCTTGTTTACCTGGAAAACTTCTTTGCCGTGAATGCCCACGGCGCGCCCGCCAAATTCGTTGATGGTCTCGACAATCTTCGGGTTGATTTCGCAGCTCAAAACCTCCTCGACAATCTCAATGGATCGCTCGCACGTCACCCGCAGGCCGTTGACAAATTGCGCCTTGATCCCCGCTTCGCGCATCCGCGTGGTGATCGCCTTTCCGCCGCCATGGATCAAGACCGGGTTGATGCCGACCGCTTCGAGGAACACCACGTCCCGCAGCAACCGCTCCACCATGTGCTCGTCCTCCATCGCGCTGCCGCCATATTTAATAACAAAAAGCTGCCCCCGGTATTTCTGCATGAACGGGAGCGCTTCGATCAGCGATTCGGTGCGGGCCAGGTGGGAAATGGAAGCCATTGGTAGGTGGAAAAACGGCCATTGGAAAGCCGGGGAGTCGTTTGCGCAACCCAAAAATCATTCGCCCATGTTAAACTCAACGTAGGCCGTCGTCAGGTCGGTGGTAAAAACGGTGTATTCGGCTTTGCCGATGTGCAGATCGACCGTGATCGTAAACCGCTGGTTTGCCACCACTTCCTTGAGCTTGGAAACAGGCGTGGCCGCCGCCGTGCCGTTCTGCACCGCGATCAAACCATCGTAATAAATGTCCACCGTCTCCTCGCGCACCTTGGCCGTGGAATAGCCGATGGCGTCCATCACGCGGCCCCAGTTGGGATCGCCTCCATACCAGCAGCATTTGGTGAGCGTGGAATTCGCCACGGCTTCAGCCGCCTTGCGGGCGTCCTGGCGACTCTTGGCCCCGCGAATCTGCACGGTGACAAATTTACTGACCCCCTCGCCGTCCTCCACAATCATCCGCGCCAGGGCACAGCAGACGTGATTCAAAGCGCTTTGAAAGCGGTCGAACTCCGGCTCACCGTTGCGCAATGGCGGGTTGCCTGCGGCGCCGTTGGCCAGCATGAGCACGGTGTCGTTGGTGCTCATGTCCCCGTCGATGGTGATCCGGTTGAAGGAGCACTCCACCGCATCGGAAATCGCCTGCTGGAGCAGCTTTTTGCTGATCGCCGCGTCGGTCGTAAGGAAACACAACATGGTCGCCATGTTCGGGTCGATCATCCCGGCCCCTTTGGCAATGCCGCCGATGCGAACCTTCTTCCCGTAGATATCCAGTTCCACCGCAATCTCTTTGGTGTTCGTATCGCTGGTCATGATCGCCTGGGCCGCCCGCAAACTGCCATCGGGTGCAAGCGCGCAGGGGGCTTTGGCAATGGCGGCTTCCATCTGCTCGATGGGCAGCGGCACGCCGATCCGCCCCGTGGAGCAAACCAACACCTGGCGCTCCTTGATCCCCATCGCCTTGGCCATCGCCTTGGTCATCCGCTTGGCATGGTCGATCCCGGCCACTCCCGTACAGGCATTCGCATTGCCGCTGTTGGCCACAATCGCCCGTGTCTCGGTGGCGCGGATGTTTGCCTGCGAAACGCGCACCGGCGCGGCTTTCACGGCATTGGTCGTGAACGTCCCCGCCGCCACCGCTGGAACGGTGGAGAAAAGAAACGCCATGTCCGGCTTGGATTGGTTCGTCGGCTTGATGCCCGCAAAAAGGCTGCCTGCGGTAAAGGATTGGGGCGCGGTAACACCACCGGGGATTTCAAGAAAACTGTTCATAAGCAAAGGGCGAAAAAGAGATGAATTATTGCAGACCCTCGGTTTCGGGCCAACCGCAGAGAAGGTTGAAGCTCTGCACTGCCTGGCCGGAAGCTCCCTTGACGAGGTTATCCTCGGCACTTAAGAGCACCACCCGGCCCGTGCGCGCATCGTGCCGCCAGGCGATGTCGATGAAATTGGTGTGCGCGACGTTCTTGATGTCGGCGCTCCCAGCCACGCCCTGCAAGCGCACAAACGGCTCGTTCTTGTAAGCGCATTCCAGCGTCGTCGTGATCTCCGCCGCGCCTGCGCCCGGAACGAGGTCAGCGTAAATCGTGCTCACAATTCCCCGGTTCACCGGGATGAGATGCGGCGTAAAGCTGATCACGACCGGCGCCCCCGCCGCACTGGAAAGCTCTTGTTCGATCTCTGAAAGATGCCGGTGTTTGGGCACGCCATAAGCCCGCACGCTTTCGTTGCATTCGCAGAAGAGATACGCGATTTCCGCCTTGCGACCCGCGCCGCTCACGCCGCTCATGCTGGAAACGGTGATCGTTGCCGGATCGATCAACCGCGCCTTTAGAAGCGGGATCAACGGCAGCAAAATACTCGTCGGGTAGCAGCCGGGAGAAGCGATCAAATCGGATTTGCGAATCGCCTCCCGGTAAACCTCCGGCAATCCATACACGCTCTGCGCGAGCAGTTCCGGGGCGGGATGGCTCTCCCCATAAAATTCCTGAAAAACAGCGGGATCTTTGATCCGGAAATCGGCGCTCAGATCAATCACCTTCAGCCCGCCCTCAAGCAATGGCTTCGCATATTCATGGGCCAACCCGTGGGGCAGCGCCAGAAACGCCACCTTCGCACCGGACGCGACCACCGCCGCGGCATCGGACGCGCTGAACTTCACCTCCGCAAACCGATGGTGCTGAAACCGGGGATAGACCTCGGCAATGGGTTGCCCGGCGAATTGGCGCGAGGTGACGCACACGAGGTCTACCCCGGGATGCCGCATTAAAATGCGGATCAGCTCCTGGCCCGAATACCCCGAAGCCCCAACGACAGCAACTTTGACAAGATTCATGAGAAAGGGGGGTAAGCATACGCCGCCCGCCCGTCCTTTGAAAACAGGAAAATGAGACTCGCCCAAAGGCGCAAAGGCGCGCACAGGATTGGAAAACGAGTTTAGCCGCCGCCCGAAACGGCTCCGAGACGCTGCAAATCGGCGACAGAGTTCATCCAGACACGCCGCAGGGACACTGCCTAATAGAACTCTTTTATTTCCGACATCATCCGTTTCACGTGGCGATGGCTCCTCACCGGTTTGAGCCGGTTATAACTCTCCCAGGGATCGCCCCAACGGAGCACCTCGATGTGCACGCGACGGGTATCCCATTGGCACATTTCCCGACGCGAGGGCTTGTAAAGATCAATGGTGTTTCTCCCCGCCAACGCCCATCCGTAATCATCGACCTGGCAGAGTTCGCCCGTCTCTTGAATGCGGAAAAGCGTCCCCGCAGGCCAGCGCGCCCAGTCCGCTGCGGCGCTGTGAATTTTGTCGTACCGCAACCGTGTTCCCAGTGCCGATTGAGCAGCATAGCGCAGGTGATCCCGCTCGGAATGCGTGTAAGCCGTGGTGCGGACGGTCTGGAAACGCGTGCGGGCAATCGGCTTCTCATAAGGCGGAAGCGAACGCATGCACCCGGAAAGAAAGAGCAGGGCGAGCAAGAGAGGGAGGACGCGCAGCAGCATCGGGGCTGAGAATAGCAATTCCCGTGCAATCCGGCAATGCTTTACACTCCTGTTCGTGCGCCTCCTCTGTGCTGAATCTCCCCGGATCACCGCGCAAAAATCCAGTCGTTATTGCGAGGCGCCCGCCATGGAGGGATGATCCCCAGCCGCTCCCATTCCCCCAACTTGCGCTCACAAGCCAGGCGTACGTCGTCGTAATTATCATATTCCATCCGCGCCACACCACACGTGTCCTGGTGCATACGTTTGAACTTCCGTTTCGGCAAGCTGGCCTGTGTTTCTTCCATGAATGAGTTTCCTGTTGAAGGTCGTTAGGTGTATTACACCTTGGATCTTTAAACCCTCTTTCCAAAATGAAAAGCGCGAGCCGGGGGAATCACGCAAAAATTGACCAACTCTTGGCCGTTTCCTGGTTCCCAGGAATTCTGCTTTATATCAGCAGGTGAACGAGTAATCTGGTTCCAATTTTCCACTGCCAAGACGGCATGAACTCTTCTCCCCCAATCAACTCCCCGGATTCCACCCTGCACCGCGGGCGAAAACGCAGGCGAAAAGCCAAAAGCGGCAGGCTTTATATTTTTTCCCTCTTTGCATGGCTGCGGCTGATCGATGCCGCCACGGTCTATTACCTCTACCCGCAACTCTCCGTAATTAACAAACAATATTTGATTGTCTCGCTGGTCACCACCGCAGTCTGGACTACCGGCCTGTTGCTGGCCATATGGTTTCGCCAAAATTGGGCGAGATACCTCCTCGTCCTCAGCCTTCTGGTGGCCGTGATCTCCACGCTCTCGATGATCCCCGGTTTGCCGGATGCAATGCACCCCCGCAAGCAACTCTCCATGATCCTGGCAATTACCGGGGTTTATCTGCCGGTGGCGCTGGTCCTCATCCTCTCCAAATCCGTTCACAAGCTTACCCGGGACGAGCATGGGGTGGGCATTTAAATAAGCGGCAGATAATGGTCGCCATGCGCTGTGGAACGTTTTATTTTTTCTCTCCATGAATGTTGCCATTATCGGCGGAGGCCCTGCGGGTTTGCGGGCGGCGGAAGTCGCCGCGGCAGGTGGCGCCTCGGTGACGCTTTTTGATGCCAAACCTTCCGTGGGCCGCAAATTTTTGGTTGCGGGATGCGGCGGCCTCAACCTGACCCGCGCGGAATCCAGTGACCGCTTTGCGACCCGATACAGCGGCTCTGAAATGCCGCAAGATGTCTGGCCATCGCTCCTGGCCGATTTCGATCCAAATGCACTTCGCGCCTGGGCCGCCGGGCTCGGAATCGAAACCTTTGCCTCCTCCTCGGGGCGCGTTTATCCCGTAGGGCTCCGGGCCGCGCGCCTCTTGTTGCGATGGGTTACGCGGCTGCGCAGTCGCGGGGTGCGAATCCAAACCCGCCACCGCTGGACCGGCCTCACAATCCGCGAAAACCCCCGCAAACTGCAATTGGATTTCGCAACCGACCAGGGGGCCGCTGTCACGTTCGACGCCGATGCCGTTGTCCTGGCGCTCGGGGGAGGGTCCTGGCCGCGCACCGGTTCCGATGGCGGGTGGACAGGCATTCTCGAACGGATGGCGATTGCCGTCACCCCGCTCGAACCGGCCAACAGCGGATGGGAACTGCCTTGGGCGGATTCGGTGCTTTCCCAAGCGGAAGGTCGCCCCATCAAAAACATCGTCGCCCGGGCCGGGGAACAAGAAGCGGCCGGCGAACTGCTCATTACCCGCTATGGCCTTGAAGGAAGCGCCCTCTACGCACTCGGCCCCGCACTGCGCACCCTCAAGCGCGAACGCGGCACAGCAGAGTTGCGCATCGACTTTAAACCGTCCTTTACCGCCGAAGAACTCCTTGCCAAACTGGGCCCGGTAAAAAACCCGGCCAAACTGCTCGATGAAGCGCGCACCCGCTGGCGTTTGAGCGATGCCGCTTTTGCCATTCTTGTCTCACGCGGCCCGTTCCCTACCGCCGCCGCGTTGGCTGCGGAAACAAAAAATTGCAGACTTTTTCTCACGGAACCGCGCCCGCTGGCCGAAGCCATCTCCTCTGCGGGCGGCGTCCGCTGGAGCGAACTCACGCGCGGGCTCATGCTGCGGCGCCTCCCCGGCGTTTTTCTGGCCGGGGAAATGATCGATTGGGAATCCCCCACGGGCGGCTACCTTCTCCAGGGTTGCATGGCCACCGGCACCCGCGCAGGCAATCGAGCCCTCGAGTGGCTGCGGTCGGCCCAATAAGTTAACTCGCCATCAAACCAGCTTCGCGACGGGAGTGTATCTCTTCCACCGTTTCGCAGATGTCCTGCTGGATGCGCCGGAAATGCGCGAGGGCACCCGGAAAATCGCGCGAGCGCAGATTTGCTTCCAGAACGGCGATTCGCTCCGATATTTCCCTCGCCCCCACGGAATCAAGCGAAGCCTTCAGGTTGTGGGCGACCCGCTCCGCATCCTGAGCGCAATTTTCTTCGAGCGCCCGCCCCAGTTCCTCCACCCGCTCCGGGATCAACTCGGCGAACAAGTCACAAGCCGCCTGAAAAAGGGTTTGGTCCCCACCCATGGCTTTCAAAAAATTCTCGAGCAAAGAAAATTTCGCAGCAGGCACGGCTGGCATGGTGTCGTTTCCCGCATCTTGATTGCGCACCCGGGATTGGATCGATTTGATAAGCAAAAGCAACTCGTCTTTATGGAACGGCTTGGAAATATAATGATCCATCCCGGCGGCCAAAAACCGCTCCCGATCCCCCTTCATCGCGTGGGCAGTCATCGCCACAATCGGCAGTTGGGCGCGCTTGTCCGGGAACGATCGGATTCCGCGTGTGGCTTCCATTCCGTCCATCTCCGGCATTTGAATATCCATCAAAACGAGATCGAACGGCTTGTTTTCAACCGCGTCCAGCGCTGCCCGCCCGTTGGATACTGTCGTGATCGCACAACCGAAACTTAACAAAATGCGTTCCACCACGATTTGGTTCACCACGTTATCCTCGGCAATCAAGACGCGCAGCGGCGGCTTGGCATCGGGCTTCTCGGCTGAGAACGCAAGCTTCGCCTGGCGAACGTGGGCCGGCTCCACCATGTGAAGGCTGCGCTCGAGAGTTTCCATCAAATCCGCATGGATCACCGGTTTGTATAAAACCCAATCCGGTTTCGCAGCCCATGCTTTTTTTACCTCTTCCGGCGAAGCGGCTCCCGAGAGCAACAAGACCACGGGAGCTTCAAGTTCCTGGTGTTCAGCCAAGGTTTGGACAAACCGTTCCCCTCCCATGTCGCCCAAAGCGGCATCCACCATGATCAGCCGGTAGGCAATGCCTTGGGATTGCGCGCGCTCGATCTCGCCCAAGGCCGCCTCCCCCAGCCCGACCACCGAAGACTCCACTCCCAGCGAATGGAGCATCTCCGAAAGCGCGATTCCCGTCTCGGAATGTTGATCGGCCACGATCATCACACGCATTCCGGCATCCCGCTCCGGCACGATATTCTGATCCAACGGTTCCGGGCCGCCAGGGGGCTCCTCGCTGCCGGAATCCACACTGGCTGGCAAATTAAAAGCAAACGTGCTCCCCTCGCCCAGTTTACTGCGGACCCGGATGTCCCCGCCCATCTTCCCGACCAAACTGGAAACAATCGCAAGCCCAAGACCCGTCCCGCCGAAGCGACGCGTCATCGAACCGTCCACTTGGGCAAAAGCCTCAAAAATGACTCCCTGCTTGTCTTCGGGAATGCCGATCCCGGTATCGGTCACTTCGAAAAGCAAATTGATCCGCGTGTTGCGCATGGAAATGACCGTCACGCGCACACCGACTTCCCCTTTTTCCGTAAATTTAATCGCGTTGGAGAGCAGGTTTACCAGTACCTGGCGCAGGCGGATCGAGTCGCCCACAATTCTCGCAGGAACCTCCGGGTGAATCTCGAGGTTTAGCCCGATCCCCTTCTGCGAAGCCCGCAAGCTCATTGCCTTGATGGAATCCTCCAACACCTTGCGCAAAGCAAACGGCACATTTTCCATCTCGAGCCTGCCCGCTTCGATCTTAGCGAAATCAAGCATGTCGTTGATCAAAATCAAAAGCGAATCCGCTGAATGCGCCACCAGTTGCAGGTATTCGCGCTGCTGCAAATCGAGGTCGGTCTCCAGCGCCAGATCGGTCATTCCGATGATGCCGTTCATCGGCGTGCGAATCTCATGGCTGATGTTCGCAAGGAATTCCGTCTTGGACCGGTTGGCGGCCTCTGCGATCTCCCTCGCCTTCAGCGCCTCGGCTTCTGCGCGCCGACGCTCCACCACCTCGGCTTGGAGCAATTCGTTTGCGTGCGCCAGTTCCGAAGTGCGCTCCAGGATGCGGACCCCAAGTTTGTCGTGCGCTTCCTCCAGTCGCCCGGCGGCGCTCTTTTGGTCGTCAATATCCGCCTCGGTGCCGATCCATTCCAAAATTTTCCCGGCGCTGTTGCGGCGCGGAACCGCCCGGAGCTCGTGCCAGCGATAGGTGCCGTCCGTTGCACGCAACCGGTGTTCGATTGCAAACGGTTCCCCTTTCGTAAAAAAAGCGCGCTGAGACTCCAGGCTGGAAGCCGCATCATCGGGGTGAATCGCATCGCCCCATCCCTCGGTGAGCGTCTGTTCCACGGTGCACCCGGAATACTTGACCCAAAACTGATTGATATAGACGAGCGAACCGTTTGCATCGGCCGTCCAGACGATCTGCGGCAAGCTGTCCAGGAGAAACCGGTAGCGCGCCACTGTTTCCACCAGCGCCTTTTCCGCGCGGATGCGTTCCTCGCCCACCTCTTTGATTCGCGATGCCAACTGAGCCACCATCCGGGTTGAATTCGCGAACCGTTCAGCCAAAGGGTCGGCCTCACACCGAAATTGATGGCGTTCCCACGCATGGCTCATTGCCCGGGCCAACATCTGGGGGGTCAGCCCTTTCAGGGATAGAGATTCCTGCGCTCCGCATTGGAAGCAGGCCGCTTCCGCTGTTGCGTCCTGCTCGTTGGCCACGACAATCGCCACTCCATTCTGAATCAACTCAACCAACCCCTTCAACTCTTGGACTTCCCCAGGAGCCCCTTCGCGGGCAAAAAGCATCACGTCGATCCCGCCCTTCCGCAGCAGTTCCGCCGCATGGGCAGGATCTGTCGGGGCAGCAACATCGAACCGCACCTCCCCCCATCCGGGAAAATCCGTTGGCAGAATTTCACCGTACGCCATGGGGTTTCCCACAGGAAGCACGCGCAGAGGAAGCATTGGCATCAAAATGTTCTGAGGGAGAGTTGCGCGCAACCCCTTTTTTTCGGGCGAAGACAGCGGGCGTCCCCATCTCTAATTAGAGCTTATAGAATACCGAAATACCCTTTCGTTCAATGGCAATGATATACGTATAAGTGGCTATATACAAAATAGAAAGAAAGAGATCGCAGCAAAGCTCCGGGAGCTTGGAATCGGCGCAAAACGAACGGATTCATTCTCTCGGACGGGGAAATAAATACTGCTTTCCGACCTGCGCGGCTTTGTAGGTTTCCTTGTCCACCGTAACCAGGTAGAGGCGCCCTTTTACGTCGCATTCCAAAACGTAATCCCCCTCGATCTGGCGCACGCCGCCTTTGCCGAAACTCACCTGCTTTTCAGCGAACGGCGTGAAATGTTTGGCGACGATTTGCCCGTTCAAGATAATCCCGGTCACGCCTCCCGACATTTTCATGAAGCCGAAAACGGCGAGCGCCATAAGGACCAGTCCCCCCGCAAGCCCGAGACAGAGATCGCGCCGGGCTGTGCTGGGTACGACATAAGGCTGTTTCATGCAATGGGAGGTTCCGCCCCCGGCGCCGCCCTTTCAAATTGTTTTTCCCAGACGTATCGGCGCAAGAGCACTTTGAGGGTCGCAGTCATCGGCACCGCAAGCAGGGCACCGAGCAAGCCGCCGATGATCAAGCTCCAGGCAAACATCGAGACGATGATCGTCATCGGGTGCAAGCCCACCGATTCCCCCACGATTTTGGGCGCAACAACAAATCCCTCCAACTGAAACACCACAAAGAAAATGAGCGTGACGAGGGCCGGGTGCTGCCAATCGCCCCATTGGGCGTAGGCTATCAGCACCGAGGGAATCCAGCACAGCATCACCCCGAGATAAGGGATCAGTTGCAGCACGGCCACCATCAAGCCGATGAGCAACGCAAATTTCATCCCGAGAGCCAAAAGCCCAACCGCAATCAGGGTTCCATCAATGATCGTCACGAGGATTTGCCCCCGGAAGAACGCAATGAGGTAGCTGTTGATCTCGGTCAGGCAATCGACCACTTCGTCGCGAAGCGGAGAAGCGCGCAGCGGCAGGTAATTGCCCCAGCTTTGCGAAATCGACTCTGCGTTAATCAGCAAATAATACAGATAAATAGGCACGAGCACCAACCCCAGCAAAAATCCCGCCGCACCCAAAAAACCTTGCACGCCGCCGCTGATAAAACGCCAGGCTTTAAGCGGCAAGGCTGGAAGTTGCTTTTGCGCCCAGTCCATGACTTGCGCCATGTAAGGGTTCTCAGGATAACGCAGATTGAACCAGGTCACCAGGCGCTCGATCAGGAGCATCACCTCCTTCTGGCCGTTGCTGATGTATTCTGGAAGCTTTACGGCAAATTCCGCGCTCTGGTGATAAATCTCCGGAACCACCCAAAGCGCAATCAACGCCACCGGCAGAAACACCGACGCGAAGACCGCCATCACGGCGGCTCCGGGCGACATTCCCCGCCTGACGAAGCGCTCGACTACGGGATTAAGCAAGAAGGCGAGAATCCCCGCCACCGCCACCGGAATCAGCAACGGTTGAAGGAACCCGAGCACCTTCCCCACCCCCAATATCAGCAATACAGAAAGCGCGCCAATGACCGCAATGGCTACTGCCGTCAATGTGCCCCAAAGGATCTTCTGCTGCCAAGGAGTCGGGTAGGTTTTCACATCTTCTCGATGATCGCCGTGCCAAATTCCGAGCACTTGATCTCGGTCGCGCCTTCCATGTTGCGGGCGAAATCATAGGTGACGCGTTTGGCGGCAATGGCGCCGTTGATCCCTTTGATGATGCAATCGGCCGCTTCGTTCCAGCCCATGTAGCGGAACATCATTTCGCCGGAGAGCACCACGGAACCGGGGTTCACCATATCGAGGTTGGCATATTTGGGCGCCGTGCCGTGGGTCGCCTCGAAAACAGCGTGGCCCGTCGTGTAATTGATGTTGCCGCCGGGAGCGATGCCGATGCCGCCCACCTGCGCCGCGAGGGCGTCGGAGAGATAATCGCCGTTGAGATTGAGCGTGGCGATCACGTCCACGTCCTGAGGCCGGATGAGCACGTTCTGGAGGGTGATGTCCGCGATCGAATCTTTGAAAACCAATCCCGCGCCCGGTTTTCCCTCGGGGATCTGGCACCACGGCCCGCCATCAATTTCCACCGCGCCGAATTCGCGCTTGGCCACCTCGTAGCCCCAATCCCGGAACGCCCCTTCGGTGTATTTCATGATATTGCCCTTGTGGACAAACGTGACGCTCTTGCGCTTTTGCGCGATGGCATATTGGATCGCCGCCCGCGCGAGCCGGGCGGTGCCGGGTTGCGAGACCGGCTTCACGCCGATGCCGACCTGTTCCGGGGCTTCCGATCCAAACCGGATTTTTTTGAAATCCTTGGGGGAGTTCGCCTCCAACCATTTCAAAAACGAGGTCGCCAGCGGCGAACCGGCGGGCCAGTCAATGCCCGTGTAAATGTCCTCGGTGTTCTCACGGAAAATCACCATGTCCATCCGTTCCGGGTGTTTCACCGGCGAAGGAACGCCTTGGAAATATTGCACCGGGCGCAAGCAGACATACAAATCGAGCATCTGGCGCAAGGCCACGTTGAGCGAACTGATGCCGCCGCCGACGGGAGTGGTCAAAGGGCCTTTGATTCCCACGAGATATTCGCGGAATGCGTTCACGGTGTCATCCGGCAGCCAGTTGTCAAATTTGTCCTTGGCTGTCTGTCCGGCGAACACTTCAAACCAGGAAATCTTGCGCGTGCCGTTGTAGGCTTTGGCCACCGCCGCATCGAGCACCCGCTCGCTGGCCGCCCAGATGTCCGGGCCCGTCCCGTCGCCGCGAATGAACGGAATCACCGGATTCACCGGAACCGTCAACTTGCCGTTTTCGATGGAAATTTTGCCTCCTGCGGGCGGAATGACGTCAGTATATGCCATAAGATTTGTTGATGCTAAAAAGTGTGAAGCGCAAGATTACAACAGAACCGCCCTCCCCGGTCGAATGAATTTCGTATCCGGGCTTTGCAAGCGCCGCTTAAAAATTCATCCTCATCCAGTTATGAACGTCGAAGTCGTCAATACCGGCACGGAAATCCTCCTTGGCAGCGTCATCAATACCCATCTGGCCACTCTCGCCGCGGGCCTTTTCCCCTTGGGGTTGCGCATCAAGCGGCAAGTGACCGTGCCGGACGGGGATGCCATCCGCGAGGCGCTCGCCACGGCGCTGGCCCGCGCGGAGATCGTGATCGCCACGGGCGGGCTTGGCCCCACCACGGATGACTTCACCCGCGAGATCACCGCCGAGTTGCTGGGACGCCCCTTGCATTTTAACCAAGAGATTATGAACGTGATCGCCGCCCGGTTCGCGCTGCGCGGCTTCACCCTCACCGAACGTATCTCGCGCCAGGCCCAGGTGCCTGAGGGTGCGACCGTCCTGCCCAACGACAACGGCACCGCGCCGGGACTTTACCTCACGCACGAAACCAACGGTCGCACCGTCCATCTTTTTCTGCTCCCCGGCCCACCGCGGGAGCTCAAACCGATGTTTGAGGAATCTGTCCTGCCGATCCTGCGGGGGCTGGTTTCGGGGACCGCAGCCATCAACGAATGCCGGATTTACCATGTGCTCGGCATGGGCGAGTCCAATGTGGAAGCCCTTGTCGGCGAGGCGCTGCTGGCTCTGCCCGGTCTGGAACTCGGCTATTGCGCCCGGCCCGGCGAGGTGGATATCCGCTGCATTGGCCCGGCGGAGACCTTGGAAGCCGCCGAGAAGATTGTGGTGGAAGCCTTGGGCGGACAGATCGTCACCCGGGATGGCCGCAACCTGGAACAAGCCGTGGTCCAAGCGCTCACCCGGCGCAAGGAGACACTCGCCCTTGCGGAGTCGTGCACCGGCGGCGGCCTTGCCAACCACGTTACGAATGTCTCCGGCGCTTCCGCCGTTTTTCTCGCCGGATATGTCACTTACGCCAACGAAGCGAAGACGCGGGATCTGGAGGTGGATGCCGCTCTCATTGCCACGCACGGAGCGGTGAGCCGGGAAGTCGCCGCCGCAATGGCTGAAGGAGCTCTCCGGCGCGCCGGTTCAGACTGGGCACTCGCGACCACCGGCATCGCAGGCCCCACTGGCGGCACCGAGGCCAAACCGGTAGGTACCGTCTGCATTGCGCTCGCGCGGCGCGATGGGTCCACCACAGTGGAGCAACACCGGTTTTTCCGCGACCGCGAACTGTTCAAAGACCTCGCTGCGCGCACGGCCCTCGCGCTCCTGCTGAGGAAGCTGGAATCAATTTGAGCAGATTCGGACTTTTCTTCCCTCTTTTCTCCGCTACCCTGAAGCCGATTTTCCCGCTGCACTCAGCAGTCATCTACACGCTTTTAACCCCATCCTACTTATGAGATATGCATTAATCGTCGCCGGCGGTTCCGGCACCCGTCTTTGGCCCATGAGCCGGGCCAGCCTGCCCAAACAACTCATTCCGTTCATCAACGGCAAAAGCCTGCTCCAGCTTGCCTTTGATCGCCTCGAGGGGCTTGTGCCCGCCGAAAACCGCTACATCTGTGCGAGTCAGGGCCATGCTGAGCTGATCTGCAATGCCCTTTGCCTGCCGAGTGAACAGTTTTTGGGCGAACCCACCGGACGCGACACGCTCAACGCAGTCGGTTACAGCGCCGCGATTATCGCCAAACGCGATCCCGAAGCCGTCATTGCGGTTTTCACGGCAGACCACATTATCGAACCGATCGACGCGTTTTTGAAAATCGTGGATCACGGTTTCCGGATTGCCGAATCGCAAGCCGAAACGCTCGTCACCTTCGGCATCGCTCCCACGCAGGCCGCCACAGGTTATGGGTATCTTGAACTCGGAAAAGTGATTGATGGCGCAGCCCGCGTCGTCGAGCAGTTCAAGGAAAAACCAGCGCTGCCGGTGGCGAAGGAATATTTCGCGGCGGGTGCGGAGCGCTAT
This sequence comes from Verrucomicrobiota bacterium, assembly GCA_026398235.1. GTDB lineage: Bacteria > Verrucomicrobiota > Verrucomicrobiia > Chthoniobacterales > Chthoniobacteraceae > UBA695. Next base: position 14,816 of record JAPLTE010000124.1, on the reverse strand, counting down.
CTATGGAACAGCGGAATGTTTGTCTGGCGCGCCGCCACATTGCTCAACTGCATCGGCCGCTACACCCCAGAAAACGCCGCCGGGATTTCAGAAATTGCCGAAGCTTGGGATACGCCGCAGCGTGAAACGATCCTCAACACCGTTTTCCCGAAGCTGAAAAAAGTCAGCGTCGACTTTGCCGTAATGGAACCCGCCTCGCGCGATCCGCAAGTGCAAGTCGCCGCCGTTCCGATGCCGCTCACCTGGCTGGATGTCGGCTCCTGGCCGATGTTCGGCGAAACCTGCCCGCAGGACGAACGCGGCAACAGGACCGCAGCAAAAACCATCCACATCGGCACGAAGGGAACTCTCGCCGCATCCAGCGATCCCGACCATCTCATCGCAACCATCGGCTGCGAAGACCTGCTCATTATCCACACCCCGGACGCCACGCTCGTCTGCCACAAGGATCATGCGGAAAACATCAAAGAGATGCACCGGCAAGTCGGCGAACAGTTCGGAGCGCGGATGATCTGAGAGTTTCATCCGCAGATCACGCATTTCGCCACCCGATGAAAACCGTCTCTCGTCGGCTGCTTTGCCAGCCCAACAAATTCCTCGCCCTCGAGCTGCACGAATTGGAGCTCGCGGACGGCAAGCGCATCGCCGACTGGCCTTGGGTGATCACCCCGGACTACGTCAACGTGCTCGTGGTCACCACCGACCGCCGTTTTCTCTGCTTTCGGCAGACAAAATATGCGTTTGATGGGGACTCGCTTGCGCCCGTGGGCGGTTACATCGAGCCCGGCGAAGCCCCGCTCGCGGCGGCCCAACGGGAACTCCTGGAGGAAACCGGCTATATCTCCGAGGAATGGAGTTCCTTAGGCAGCTATGTCGTCGATGCCAATCGCGGGTGCGGCACCGCCCACCTGTTTCTCGCCCTCAATGCCCGGTTCGAGCGCCCGCCGGTAGCCGACGACCTGGAAGCCCAAGAGTTGCTCCTGCTTTCGCGAAATGAGATTCAGGCTGCTTTGCAGGCCGGGCAATTCAAAGTGCTCGCCTGGGCGGCCCTCGTTTCGGCGGGACTCCAACGCCTCGATGCCAGGCGATGAATTCTCGTTTAATAAGCCCACGCGAGCCCTTTGGATTTCAACGAGACTTGCATAGCCATTTTTTCGAAGGTGAAAAGTATGGCGACCCTAACGGGATTCGAATCATCGATTCACACTTTCCAGCAGGATTGATTTTCTGCTGTAAGTGCTGTCTTTTCATACACTTACAGGATAACACACGAAATCGGTCTGTCAGCAAAAATCGGATGGAAAGGGCGACATCGCTGTCGGGCGGTGTCGTGCAGATGTCAGGAAGATTACTTGTCAAAAAATGGAGAAAGCCGGTCGAGCAAGTCCGGCGAAAGGATGCCTCCCTCAATGCGAATGCCGGACAATTCATGGCGCTCTAAAGATCTATCTTCTTTGGGAAGAGGCATAGCGTGAGGCATAGAAGACGCTGTAGACGAGCAACTTCCGATTCGTTCGCCCTTCCTTCCTTAGGCCGATGGCTTTAGAATAATCGTCATTTTGAGCTTTAGACGCGAAGTAGAACCAGCGAGCCCAATGGCGTTCCTTAAAGAATCGCGCCCGTTAGGGTGTGCCCATCGATCAAGTGTTCCTCCCTTTCTGACTGTCTTGAACGGCAAGAACCAGCAGCAGAGCGGCAACCGGAAGAAGTAAAACAAACGTCGTTCCAGCTTTCGTTCTTCTACGGGAAGTTTTCCTGAATCAAAAAGAATGAAGTTTTTAGAGGGGCGGAAGGACTTCGGCGAGATCGGCGGTTTCCTGCAGCCGAACGGGCACGAGAAAGAACTCGATCTGATTCCAAGTGGTTGTTGATCGCACAGGAGGCGCATCGCCAAGGCACGGATAAAAAAGTGCCAGACAGCGTCTGGGTGCCATGGGTGCCATGCCGCCGTAGGTCGTTAGCTGACGCACATCATCAGGGGACAAACCTATCTCAGACCATGGCGCATTGCCATCTAGCCGCTTGTATTTTGCATCGCCGATCCAGAGAGTGCCTTGGGTATCGTGCCAGAGCGTGTCAGCGTATTGCCGAATTCCGCCGCTCGGGAGTTGGAGAAGTGTCCCGAGAAAATGTTGTTTCCTCACCGAAACACGAAAGCGGGCAGCCACGGAAGCAGCTACGAACTCCTCGAAGAGCACGTTCATGTCGATGAGCCAGGCGAATGTCTGCGTATCGCCTGCGAGCGTGTCCTGTCCAATTCCGCACAGCAGCCTCCGCGCGAATTCAAAGACGGGACGAAATCTCTCCGCTCCGCGCGGCCATGGAGTGGTGCGTGATTCGGCAATGGCTGTTGCGGCAGACACATCACCCACTTCGTCGAGCATTGCGAGGCAGTCCTCAAGCAGGCGTCCCGCCTCTGCATGCTGTGTCTGCGTGATGAGAAAACGGCATGCTGTCTTGAGCACACGGTTGAACGGTGTGTCTGGTGAGAACTCGTCCCACCGGCAGGCGAGGCGATCAAGCCTGTCCCAGTTTCGGGTGAGCTGGCGGGAAAAATCGATTCGCCCTCGGACAGAACGAAGGTCATCGGCGCGTGCGATATAGTTGTGGGCAAGACCGAGAGAGAGTTCGCGGTTGAGGTTCGCTCCAAGCAGCCAGGCAAAGAGATCAAGAAAACGCGCAGGTTGCTCGGCAAGCGCTGCGGTTCCGGCTTCAACAAGATCAAGATGACCGGAAACATGCATCATCCAGAGCAACTGCCGCATGACTACTGGAGCCGTGCCGTTATCAACATGACCGGTCTTCATGACCTCACGGTCGAGTTTTGGGAAAATCTCTACACAGACGCCACCTGCCGCAACGACTCCAACATACTGCGTTGTCGTGAGAACCGAACCGTCGATGCCACCGAAATCCAGAGGGAGCGATGAGAGACCATGTGCAACCTGCCATAGCCTGGCCGTTTCGGCGATAGCACGGCGTTGCTCCACAATCAACGCTGAAGCGTCGAACGAAGCAAACTCAGTTGTTCGGATCAGCGACAAGTGAGACATCGGCGGACGCGGGAGCGAATTGATAGTTTGCGAGGAGCAGGGCATGGGGTTGGATTGTCGCGCCGCAATCGTGGAACCACTGCCATTGATTCCGTGCCCATGGCGATTTGGCCCTTTCAAGAGGGCGAATAAAGCCACACGCGTTTGCGCTGCCATCCTCTCCAAGCACCGCACGTAAGCCATCCCAATCATTGAAGAAATATTCCTGTAGCAACGGAATCACTCGGCGCTCAAATACGCGATCAAAGTCAGCCTCATTGCGAACTCCCATGAAATAGGCATGCCCTATGAGATGATCGCGATCCTTGCGCAGGGTGATGCGGCGATTGAGTTCTTCGAGAAGCAGGCGCAAATCACGGGGGAGTGAGCCGCACGGACATGTGGCGGAGGAAAAATCTGGCTGTAATTCTTCAAATTCGAATCGCCGCCGGAGTGCCAGATCAAGCAGCGCAAGACTCTTGTCCGCAGTATTCATCGTTCCCAAGACAAAGAGATTTGGCGGCGCAACGAAACGCTCGCCGGAGTAAGGCAGCGTTGCGACGATCTCCACCGGCTCGCCGAGCCGCTTGTCCGGTTCGAGCAAGGTGATCAATTCACCGAAGATTTTGCTGATGTTCCCGCGATTGATCTCATCGATCAGCAACACGAACGGCTTCCATTCTGCACGATCCTTGAGACGGTACCCACTTGCCTCACCAACATCGAGAAAGCGTTTAACGATCTCTGCTTTATCTGTGGGAAGCGGATCGGGAACCTGTTCCTGTGGCGTTCCTTGGATTGATTTCAACAGTTTGACAACCGGGGCGATGAGGTGCGCATGGCACCCTCGTCCAATAACGCTGAACACTTGTGTACAGGTGATTTGATCGGGGTTGGGATAATACAGATATACCTTCCGCGCCTGTTCACGACCGCAATACAGGTTCGTTGATGACGAAGCCTTAATATTTCTCGCCGATAGATTTCCCTTCCGACTGACCTCAAATGAGAACTCCGTATTCTGGGTTAACCCTGAATATGTGCGATCCGGCTCCAATTCGATCTGCTGGAGAAGTGCATCCCACCGAGCATCAAAATCGACGGCAGCAGCGTCATCCACGCGTTCGAGGCAATCGAACGTGGCATCGATGGCAATGCGTTTGAAAATACCGCTTACCAGTTCGTAGCGGGCACCACGTTCCTCCTCGTCGCTGAGCACGGGGCGGATACCCTCAATGAAATCCTCATAGGAATAGGATTGATGAAACGTGATGAATGCCACGCGCCCCTCGGAGCATAGCGTGCGAAAGCGACTTTGCACGTCACCTCGCTCCTTACCGACTGAGGGGTCGGCAATGTTCACAGCCCGAGCCAATGCCTGATAGGTCTTTCCAGTGCCGGGCGGGCCGTAGAGGATGGTGTTCAATGCGTATTGGTCGATGGCTGACATATTGGATGCTCCTTCGCGTGTGTCATCTGGCTGTGTCTTGACACCGAAAATCTTCGAGATCGCTTCAGGAGACCGCACAGGGGTAAGAGTTTTGAACCAAGTTCCACCACTTCCGACGCTTGGAGCTTTGCCGCGAAATAGCGGCACATCCTCGCGGCGGAGTTTCAGTTCTCCGGTATCTGCATTTATCTCAATCACGCGGCCGACGTAATAGACGCGGAGGTCATTCCTCCCCCCGTAACCCTTCATCGCAAACCAGTCATCAATGCGAATCTGTCGGAAGAACGACCAGCAAACCCGAGCATCAGCATCGGCATCATCTGCCTTCCAGCCCGGTTGCCAACGATCATTCGAGGTGAAGTCCTCGACCATGTTTGTTTCTCCCCAATTTGTGCCCCCGGCCCAGAACTGCGGTGGTCGGCCAATTTCAAATTCGGCATCACTTACTTCCGGGTGACGGCGAAGAGCAGCTTGTTTTGCACCTCCGCAAAGAAGAACTGGGCGTCGCGGTCATCGGCCCGGTAGTCGGCACTGAGGGCAAAGAGGTCGCGGACCTTCTGATAGAAGCGTTTTTCTGAGGCCCGGATCTCCCGGATGCGGGCCAGGAGTTCGTCAAAGTAATCCCAGCCGCCCGGGTTTTTGAGGCGCTCATCGTCCATGACGAAGCCTTTGACGAGGTATTCGCTGAGATACCTGGTGGCCCACTGCCGGAACTGGGTGCCGCGCGGGCTCTTGACCCGATAGCCTATGGCCAGGATCATTTCCAAACGGTAGAGCTTGGTGGGGTAGTTTTTGCCGTCGGCGGCAGTTATTAAGGATTCCTTAACAACTGAATCCACCGGTAGTTCATTCTCTTTTAAGATGTTGCGGATGTGGATGTTAACATTAGGGATGGTGGTGGCGAAGAGTTCGGCAATCTCCTTTTGGGACAGCCAGATGCCGCCTTCCAGCGCCCGAAGTTGCACCTGCACAAGGCCGTCCTCGGTTGGGTAGAGAATCAGTTCGCTGCTCATGCCCGAACCTCCTTGAGCATGGCCAGGATCTCCTTCTCCAACCCTTCGATATCCTTCTCGATCTGATCCAGCGGACGCGGCGCCTCATATTCGTAGAAGTGGCGGTTGAAGGGGATCTCGTACCCGACTTTGATCTTGCTGTGGTCGATCCAGGCATCGGGCCGGTAGGGCAGCACCTCGGCCTTGAGATAGGCTTCGCAATGGTCCTGCACCAACCTGAGCAGGGGCGCTACGTCCACTTTGCCCTTGTTCTTCTTCCCCTCGTAGTCGAGCGGCAGCGGCAGGGCGATGTCGGGCGGGAATGGGACGTTCTCGGTGTCCCGCAGGTCAGGATCAGGCTCGGGATTGCCTTTCTTGTCGCGGCAGATTTCGGCAGTGGGGTCCTTCTCGCCCAAACAGCCGTGGGCGAGGAGTGCGTCCTTGAGCGTCCCATCCAATGTGATCTCTGCATCCTGAAATGCAGCAGACAGTTGTTTCTGGAAGATTTGGCGGTCTTTGATGAGTTGTCCCGCGTTGAAGCTACACTTCATCCCCTCCAGCACTTCCAGAATGGCTTCTTGGGCGGCCTCGCCTTCGAGGATTTCCTCTTCGATCTTGGCCTTGTTCTTTCGTTTCCGCGAGATGGCCAGATTTACGAAGGCGCTGGAACCTTTGAAACATTCAATGCGCTCGTCGGTCACTGCAAAATTAAGCCGCAGCGGACGCTCAACGGTGATCTTGAGGTAGCCGAATTCCTGGTTCTTGAAGATTTTGCTGACAAACAGGCTCTTGGTCTGGTCGCGCTTGGGGTCAACATTGGTCTGAATCTCGCCCACGGTCTGGCGAACGTCGTGTCGGAAGTCGCCATAGAGTTTAGTGAGCACAGAAATATGATTGGGGGTTCCCTCCGAGCCGTCGCCGATCTGTTTGCGCTTGTTACCGAGGCTCTTTTTCATCTTCCATGCGAAATCCGTGGCGTTGATGAGCTGCACCTTCCCGACGCGCTCCGGCGCTTTGCGGTTGGTGACGATCCAAACGTAGGTGGAGATGCCGGTGTTGTAGAAAAGCTGGTCCGGCAGGCCAATGACGGCCTCCAGCATGTCGTTTTCGATGATCCAGCGGCGGATGTTGCTTTCCCCGCTGCCCGCATCCCCGGTGAAAAGGGGCGAGCCATTGAAGACGATGCCGATGCGCGAGCCCTCGCCGCCGTCGTCCGGGGCGGGATGCATTTTCGAGATCATGTGGAGCAGGAACAGCAGCGCGCCGTCATTGATGCGCGGCAGGCCAGGGCCGAAACGCCCGTTGAAACCAAATTCGTTGTGTTCCCTGGTAACGTGGTCCTTCTCCGGCTTCCACTCCACTCCGAAGGGAGGATTGGCCAGCATGTAATGGAATTTCTCGTCCGGGTGGCCGTCGCCATCGACAAAGCCTTCCTTGGATTTCCCGGTGCCGAGCGTGTCCCCAAAGGCGATATTTTTCACGTCCTCGCCCTTAATCATGAGGTCGGAGCCGCAGATGTGCGCGGGTTCAACGACTACGAAAAACAACTTGTGGTCAAGCCGACCGGCGCTGGCAAAACGATCCTCTTCGCCAGCTTGGCAAAGCATTATCAGCCTCGGCGGACGCTCGTCCTTGCCCACCGCGAGGAGTTGATCCAGCAGGCCGTGGACAAAATCCACAAGGCCACCGGCCTCATCGCCGATGTGGAGATGGGCGACTACCGGGCCAGTCTCAGCGCGCCCGTGGTTGTGGCGTCCGTACAGACGCTCATGCGGGAAAAGCGCCGGGCACGTTGGCCGCGGGATCATTTCGGGTTGGTCGTCGTCGATGAAGCCCATCACGCCTTGGCGGACAAGCGCGCGGGTTGGTTCCATCGGTGTCATCCTCCCCATGGTGGACAGCACCGAGGCTTACAAACAGGCGGGCCTGCGCGTGGAAGTGTTCGCTGCGGGGAAATTCAAGAGCGCCGGAATGCCAGGCGTTGCGCTTACCGACGACCAGCGCACATTACTCCAGTCCGATGTGGAGGAAGTGGCGGCGGATTTCCGCTCTGCGGTGCTCGCCCGTGGCCGCGCCATTCCGCAGGAAGCAATGGAAGGGCAGACGTTTTCCGCCCGCAAAGCCATGCGCTTCAACCTCGCGGGCAACGTAAGGAACCGCGACGCCGCGCTCGCCATGCTGCGGGGTCGCCATGTCGTCCCGACCTCCGCAACCCGCATGTAGTTGACACCAAACCACAGACGTATGCTCACCATCGACGAACAACTCGACCAGGCGCTCGCACGGATCAAGCAGTTTGAGACCGACGCCCACGCCAGCACGAACCTCCTCGCGGAAGCCTCGGCCAAGATCGACGGTCTCACCGCGCAGGTCACCGAACTCAATGCCGAACGCGAACGGCTCGTCGCCGATTTGCAGACGGCCCGCGCTTCCCTTGATTCCCTCGGGAAATCGAAAGCCGAAGCGGATACCCGCATCGCGGAACTCGCCGCGCGTAACCAGACGCTCGAAGCCGCCGAAAAAGACATCGAAAATCGGGCCTCCAAACGCGCTGCCGAGATCGTCGCCGCCACCGGCACCAGCGCACCGGCTCCGGTCACGCCCAAGGGAGACCGCCAGACGGAAGACCTCGTCGCCCGGTTTAAAGCGATCACCGATCCCAAAGCGCAGACCACGTTCTGGCGCTCCCTCACTTCGCAGCAACAGGCGCTCATTTTGAACAGTGCCACCAAGTAACCCTCGACCCACACACTTCCTATGGCCAATACGCTTACCAACGTCAATGACATCAAGGTCGCACAGAACGCGCTCCAGCCGTTCATGGCGGCACTCACCCCGCTGCGTGCCTTCTCCACCAACTTTTCGCCCGAGCCTGCCGACAAGCTCGACACCGTGCGTGTGCCGGTGGTCGGTGCGCCCTCGCAGTCGAGTGATTTCGCGGGGAGCTACACCGCCCCGGCAGATTCCACGGTCACGGTGATCCCGGTGCAGTTGAACCGCCACAAGTTCAAGACCGTGCATGTCACAGCCCGTGAAGCCGCCGAGACCGCGCTCAACGTGCTCGAAACGCTGGTTTCCAGTGCCGTGAAACAGCTCGCGCAGGACGTTCTCCAGGACATCTTCAGCGAGATCACGGCAGACAACTACGGTGCGTCGGCGATCCCCGCGCTCGCTGCATCGTCCTTCGACTACAAGAAAATCCTGGCGATCCGCGAGGCGTGCAGCGTGGCAAAGATGCCCGTGAGCGACCGCGCCATGGTGCTCGACGGCGCTTACTACACGAACCTGCTCGGCGACGAGATCGTGGCAAAAAGCTTCATGCCGCCCATCGCGCAACCCGGCGTGGTCGAGGCGCAAATCCGCCGCCTGGCCGGGTTTGACATCTACGAGACGGTCATCCTCCCGGAGAACGGCGAGAAACTGGCCGGTTTCGCCGCCCACCCGAGCGGGCTCGCCGTGGCCATGCGTTATCTGCAACCCGTGGCGAACTACGACGAAGCCGGGGCCGTGACCGACCCGGAGACGGGCCTCACTTTCGGCTACCTCCGCTACACGGAAATCCAGAGCAATCGGATTTTCGTGACGGTGGAATGCCTCTACGGGTTCAAGGCAGCCATCGGCGACGGTATCAAGCGAATTGTGAAGCCGTAAGGCAGAGAAACCCATTTGCAGATCGGGTTGCGTTGAGAAGCCCCCGCGTCAGAGATGGCGCGGGGGTTTTTGCGTGGCTTCGAAAGACAACCGACCATAGACAGTTGACTTTTGGACGATTATGGGAGCAAAATTTTTGATGAATCTAACCAGTGTGAGTGGGAACAATCCTGTTTTTGATTGGAAAGTGGCCGTTGTTTACGCCATCTTCGCAATCTTTTCAGCCCAGCAAAAATTCTGCCTGAAAGAGCCCAAGAAAGATGTTTACTACATAATTCTTGGATATTTTTCGATATTAACATCAATGTTCGGCATGTTCTTTCTGATTTATTATGGATTCCGCACAATCTGGTGGCATCCTTTCTTATTGTTTGGACTTGGAATGATTGCCTATCTCCCATTCTCTGTAATCGAAACATGGCTCGACGAGCGAATCCCCGTGCATGCATGGGGGAAGCTAAGCTTTATTGTAGCGCCATGCTGCGCCGTTATCATGATATACCTAACCCCGTAGTCTTAATCTTTTACTCAATATGAGCGCGTACATTAACGCTTGTGCCACATGTTTGTGCTGTGGCAATGTTTTTCCGATTCAGCAATTCACGTCGGTAAACGCAACTTGTGATCCTCATCTCAAGGCAAGATTATTCAATCGTGACCTCATTACATTTTTATGCCCTTCCTGTGGCATTCAGTCAGAAGCTCCGCATGACATCTTGTATCATGATATGGAGCAGAAATTAATGATCGTTCACTCAACAAAAGACCCGCAAGGCATTTCATCCATTTCAACGTTGGCTCTTGATATTGGCGAAGAGCTTTTGCCTCACTATCGACTGCGAATTGTCACAGATTGGAATCATCTCATCGAAAAAATCAATGTATTTGATGCCGGACTCGATGACTTAATTTTCGAAGCTGTAAAAACTCAAATATGGCTCAAATATTCCGGCACATCCTCATTGGCTCCGGATGAATTTCTTGCCGAGGATGTGATGCGCGATGCATCAGGGAATCTGACATACCATTTCGTTGATATATCAAAATCAACAGAAAATGCGTTCGAGATAGATGATTGCGGGATGTACGAGGATTTACGAAACGCTATCTATAACGTATACCATGCCGCCTCATTTCCACACGGAGAGTGGGTTTTGGTTTCGCAAAATTCAGCTTCCGAAAGGTTGTCAATGCTCAGATGAAGGGGTTGTTTTGACACCCCGCCACGGGGGTGAGCATCAAAAGCGAAAAAGCCGCCGATCTGGCGGGGATATTGGATGAAGTTGGGGAACCGGTGACATGGAACGGGCGAACACTCAGAGCGCTGGTGTCTGATCCCGCCATTGGGGAACATCTGGCACTGGGTGGGTTCACCGACACCGGGGATTTCACCATCAAGATTCCACGCACCGCGTTTGGAACGCAGTTGCCCAAGCTGGGCGAGATCGTCGGTTTTGAAGGGGTGCGCTTCCGCATCGTGCGGATTACCAATCATCCGCAGTATCCAATGATCGTGCTGGTTGTCGGCCCACTGGAGTAATGCGCCATGCTTGACCACGCATTTGAATCCGCCCTCATCATCCTCTTCCAAACCGATCCAGGGTTTGCCGGGGTTCACTTTTTCACCGGGCACGATGACGAGGATCATCACATGCCCGCTATCACCATCTCCAGCAAGTCCGAGCCGCTGGCCGGGTCTGCCACGGTGTTCCGGGCTGAAGTCACTCTCCTGATCGAAAGCGAGGCCCACGACAACAAGCCCGACGATCACGCGGTGTTTGTGGAAAAAGTCCGCGCACGGTTCGCCAGCAAAGCGGATGTCGTCGCCGCGATCAATGCCGGGAACCGGGTCCATCTTTACGGCTACGCCTTTGCTGGGAGCAGCCAGGACGTGGACGGCGCTCGGTTCCGCACAACGCTCACGTTCAAAGCCGGGTATGGCGTCCCGTAGAAATTGACACGGTGCATCAGGTATGCCAGCCACCGACGTAAAATTTGGAATCACCAAGCATGAGGGTGCGCTCATCGACTCCGTGGAAGTGGAGAAAAAGATCGAGCAGAAAGCGCTCAAAGGCTCCAACGGCAATGTCGCCCGTGTCCATGTCTTTAATCCGACCAACTCCGGCTCGGTAAAAGGGCACGGCGCATTGACCATCGTGCCGGGCGTGGGCGATGCAGGCGTGTCGGGCATCACTGGCGGCGTCACCGTGATCACCAGCGTCAAGGAATCCGAGAACAACGAGGATTTCGACGGCTGGGAATATCAGTTTGAACACTACCCGAACGCCGAGGAGGTCTCGTAATGCAGGAAGGCGACAAGATTTGCATCGTGCGCGAAACGGGCGTTGATCCGCTCGCATCGGAGAACACCATGCTCGTGGCGGCACTGGTGACAATGGGCGTGGCGTTTTACGATGCGCAACCGTATCTGGAAACCCGCGAGATCGTGAACGGTGAGGAACGGCGCACGGTGACATGGTGCCTGGCAACCAAGACCGCCGATGGCCGGTTCAAGACCCGCGAATTGATCCAGTGGTGGAGGGACGCGGCATGGCTCGCCGCCAATCCTGAGCATCCGCTCGCCTACGCCAAGAAAGCCGTGGCGAATTACCAGCGGCTTGTGGATGGCGTGAAATCCACCGCGCCTATTGGAATCATTCGCAAGGGCGGCAAGTTCGCCATGATCCCCTTTGATGCCGCGCCCGAGCGCCGTCAGCAACTCCTTGATTCTCTCAACCCATGAACGATCCCCGACAAAACACCCTCTCTGAAATCTTCGTCACCGGCTCGGCCAAGATCGCCGGGCTGGAATGCCGTCCGTTTTCACTCGGAACCCTCACGGCAGCACGGTTGCTCGGGCTTTCGCGCGTGATTGGCGAGTGCGACGGCCCGTGCAAGGACTGGCGCATGGAACGGCAGATGGCGGCTTTGTTGTTTCTCCAAAGCCAGCCGCTCCCGGATGTTCAGGCACTGGTGCGGCTTGCAAAGACGGATGCCGCCGCACTTGACGAGCGATTGCTGACGTTTGAGTTGGGCATCCCGCTCAACGCTCTCACGGAACTTGCCGCGCAGATCGACGCCGATTCCGGCGCGGTAGCGGAGGCGCAGTTCGAGTTGGAATTGAAGCCGGGCGAACGCAGCGAGGCCGAACCCCCAAACTCCTAGAGCCGGGGTGGCTGGCCTCGATGGTCTTCACCCTGGCGCGTGAAACCCGCTGGCCTCGCAATTTCATCCTCTGGCATCTGCACATCTCCGAGCTTCTCCAATACCGCCATTGTGCCTTGCGTGCGGCTGGTAAATGGACGGTGAGCCCCGCACCGGCCCCGCAGGATCAATTCGCGCAACTATTCGGCAACTGGAAACCCTCGCCATGAACGTCCAGATGAAATTCGACATGAGACGGTTGCAACAGGCGATCAAGAACCTGGAGCCGCTGGTGAAGAAATCGCGCAAGGAACTCGTGGAGCAGGCGGCCAAGGGATTCGTTAAAACGGTGGCGGAAGTCACACCGCCCGCGTCCAAGGGCACCACGGGCAGCGCCGCCAAGAAGCAAGGGGAAGCTGCCATCACCGGCGATCTGGCCCGTGTCATGTTGCCCGTGCGCTCCCGGCGCAATGCCCAGCTTCAAGACCCGGTGGAAATCTACAAGCGACTCCGGGACAAAAACACCGGGCGGATCAATCCTCGCAACCTCCAGAAGCCGTATCCGGTTTCCAGCACGCAATACGCGGCGCTCAGGAAAACGCTCATTGCACGGGTCGGCTGGCTTGCCGCCTCGTGACCAACGACGGGCGACGTTTCCGCATTGAGATTTCCAACGCCGTGAAATTTGTCGGCAACGTCAAAGACCTGGATGGTCGCATCCAGAAAGCGATCACCTACCAAGCCAACGCCATGCAGCGGCAGGCGGATTTCCTGCTGCACAAGGCAGTGAAGAAGGCAGGGCTGTGATCGTTCACAGCCGCTTTTGAATTTCCCCGTGCATCACTTCGGTGGCTTGCTGAATGATAAAATCAATCGGGAAGACCACCCCTTGGCTTGTGACGGAATTGGCGGGATGAGCGTCAAACACGGCTATTCGGTCGGCGGTACGATAGAAGGAAAGCGATGTGGTGTAGCCTAGATGCAGATCGGGAATTTCCAGAAACCCCAGCGCTTCCATCGAACTGCGGATTTCGTCCAAGGTGGAGGGCGTGCCCGAAATATCAGGCTGTGAGATCACCAAGGAAAGCGGCCTTGTGGGGGATACGATGACTCCTTCGAGTTGGATCGCGTCTTCAAAAACGCGGTTTTGGAACCCTTGTCTTGCAAGGTATTCCGAGGGAAGTGCTTCCCGAAGGATGATGCTGCCGACCCATTGTTGTGTTGCCTTGTCCAAGGCAAAATCGGTATCTGCAATGAATCCGAAGCGCCCCGGTTTGGTGGCCTTCACCCAACGGATGTCTGCTTCCCGGAAGGCAACAGAATGTTCGTTGGTGCGCTCCCGTAAATCCGGGAGCGACTCGACAGGGAGGATTAGCCCGCTGTCACGAGCCCACGATTCAAGGCCTTGAATTTGAACTGCCCGTAGTTCGAAGAGCTGATCTGGAGCGATTTCTCCATTTGCCGGTAAGCTTCGGCGGCAGAGCGCTTCGGCTGCTTCAAGCGAAGTTTGCGGATGTTTTTTGTGGAGTCGGCCATGCAATAAGTAATTTGCCATCGAAATGACCCTTTCTCAAGCTCTTTCGTCATAAACAGCCTGCGCTTTGACACCACGCCCTTGGCGATGTCCGCCAAGGCCACAGCCATCTTTGAAGCCGATGACAAGCAGCTCAGCAACGCGCTGCTGAACATCAACCGCAAGCTGCTCGCCTTCCAGCATACCGTGGCGAAACTGGCGGTCGGCTGGGAGGTTCTCAAAAAGGGCGGCGAGATGGTGGCGCAGGGATTCGAGCATTTCTCGGCGGCGATGGAGAAAGGCGGCGAGTTGGTAAATCTTTCGGCCAACACCGGTATCGCCGTGCGGGATTTGCAGATTCTCCAGCGGCAGTTTCAGATGGCCGGGAAAGGCGCGGAAGACGTGGGGCCGGTCATGGCGAAGATGATGAAGAACCTCGAAACCGGGTCGGCAGCAGGAATCATCAAGCGGCTCGGGTTGAACATGGAGGAGTTGCGCCACAAATCCCCGGCGGATCAGTTTCGGATGATCGGCCAGGCGATCAACGCGCTCCCTGATCCGGCAGAACGCGCCACGGCAGCGATGCAAATCTTCGGAAAAAGCGGGGCTTCTCTGCTCGCGATTTTCTCGTCGGGCGGATTCGGAGAAGCAGCGCAGCAGGTTGGCGGTCAGGCGGAAATCTTGGGGCGCGACGCCGCCTTGTTCAAACATGTCAGCGAAAAGCTCCATCTCGCCGGATTGAAGGTTCAAGGCTTCTTCGTCGGCGTGGCGGATCGCGTTGCCCCGGTGATCAAACCGCTGCTGGATCGGTTCGCCTCGCTCGATCTTTCGCAGTTGGGCCAGCAGGTCGGCGACTTTGTCGGACTGTTCATCCAGGCGTTTCAGGATGGGAAACTTGGCGAAATCGTTCTCACCTCGCTTGAGCTTTCTTTTGCCACCGCCGCGAATTTCCTGCTCGGACTGCTCACCGCCATCGGGAACGTCCTCGGACAGTTCATGATCGAAGGTGCGAAGAATTTCATGGCGTGCTTGCA
>JAPLTE010000020.1 GCA_026398235.1 Verrucomicrobiota bacterium | reverse complement strand
ACTTCGGAGCCGGATCGCTGGATACACCGTGTTTTCTCCATGCAGAAATTTCCCTACACCCTTTGGGTCGCCTTGGGGGCGGTCCTGTTCTTTAGCCCCGCCACAAAGGCAGAAAATGCGGATCCCTTGCCGCTGCTGCCTGCTGCAACGCCCACCCCGGCGGCCCTTCCGACGCCGGTGCCCAGCGCGACCCCATTGTCGCTGGCGGATCTCACCGCCCAAATTGTCGCCGCCGAAGAGGAGCGGGGTAAAATCGACGGGGTGCTCAAAACCGAAGAGGCGCTTTCCGCCCCCAACGGTTCAGCCGCGACTTTGTTCCGGGAGATCGACTTGCGCCTGACGGAAAGCGCAAAAACGCTCACTGCCGGCCCATCACTGGAAACGGTGCGCGATCTGGAAGTCCGCTGGCTGAACCTCAGCGAAGCGCTCGCCGCCTCCAAGCGGGCTTTGACCGAACGGGTGGCGCGGTATGAGGGGCAACTCAAACGTCTCGATGAATTGCAAAAGGATTGGACGCAAAAAGCCGAGGCGGCCAAGACCGACAAAGGCACGCTGCGCGCCTTGCGCGAACGGATGGAGGCGCTGAGCACAGCGGCGCAACGCACCCACGCGATGGTGCAAAAGCGGCGGGCGGAAATGTGGGGGCTGCTCACCCTGGCCGAAGAACAGGAACGGCAAGTGAACGATTTGCGCGAGCGGATCAAACAAGCGCGCCCAAAAGCCGTGGCCCGGCTTTTTGTATCCGAAAGCGTGCCGCTCTGGAACGTGCCGATCTGGAGCGAGTCGGTGCGCCTGAGCGCGGGATTTGACCTGGCACAGGAAAGCCACACCGCATGGACCACGCAATGGACCGCCCTCTCCACCTACGCCAAAACCCAATCGGCCACTTTTCTCATTCACGGCATCGTGTTCGCGGTGCTGCTGACAGGGCTCCTCTGGGCTCGACGGCGGGTACGCGCCCGGGCCGATGACGAACCGCGCCTCAAGCGCGCCTCCCTGGTTTTTGAAGTGCCGGTTTCCATGGCGCTCGCGTTCTCGCTGGCCGCCGCAAACTGGATCTACCCGAAGGCTCCTCCGCTTCTGACCGCCCTTGGCGGCGCTGCCGCGCTCATTCCGGCCATCCTCATCCTGCGGCGCGTGGTGGGCCGCCATTTCTTTCCGGTGCTCAACGCGATGGTGGTCTTTTATTTCATCGACCAGTTGCGCAAAGCCGCCGCCGCGCTGCCCATCCTCGCCCGGCTGCTTTTTGTGGCGGAAATGGCGACCGGCGCAGTCGCGCTGTTGTGGCTGTTGCGCTCCGGGCAATTAGACGCTCTGCGTAAGGAGGACGCGCGCCTTTCCAAGGTGACGCTCGCGGGGGCGCGCCTGATGCTGGGGGTTTTTTCCGTTTCGTTTCTGGCCAATGTCGCCGGCTGCGTGAGTCTCGCCAATCTGCTGGGGGATGCCGCGCTGCAAAGCGCCTATCTCGCGGTGGTCCTCTATGCCGCAACCCGGATCGCCGATGGCCTGATCCTGGGCGGACTCTCCACAGGACCGCTGGCGGAACTGGAAATCGTGCGCCGCCATCGCATCGCTGCTCGTCGTCTGGCATAAAATCGGCGAGGAATGGCAAAGGGACTTTACCTTGCTGGGCCAAATCCTCGCCTTCGGTTGCGTCGCGGCGGCTGCCTTCCTGATCTCCCGGTTTTTGCGCTTCGTATTGGAGGAGGATTTTTATCCCCGGATCCAAATGGAACGCGGACTCTCTTATGCCGTTTCCACCATGCTCCATTACGCCGTGTTGCTCGTCGGCTTTTATGTGGCGGCTTCGGCGGCGGGGATCGACATGACGAAGTTCAACATCCTGGTCGGCGCGTTTGGCGTGGGCCTGGGATTTGGGTTGCAGAACATCATCAACAATTTCGTCTCCGGGATCATCCTGCTCTTCGAGCGCCCGGTCAAAGTCGGCGATGTAGTGCAAATGAACGATGCTTCAGGAACGGTGGACCATATCGGCATCCGCGCGAGTATTATCCGCACCGGCAGCGGCTCGGAGATTATCGTGCCCAACGGTAAACTCATCTCGGATCAAGTCACCAACTGGACCCTTTCCAATCGGCGGCGCGGCATCGAGATCCCGGTCAGCGTTGCGTGCGGGGTTGATCCGTGCCGGGTGCTCGAAATCCTCACCCGTATCGCGAGCGCCCATCTATTGGTGGCCGCAAAGCCCGCCCCCAAGGCGCTGCTGATTGACCTCGGAACCGTGAGCATGCAATTCCAGTTGGTCGCGTGGACCGATCATTTTGAGCAATGGACACAGATTCGCAGCGATCTGGCCATCGCCATCAACGCCGAGTTCGCCAAAGAAGGGATTCCCCGCGTGAGCCCGGCCCCCGCTGCCCAGCCGGTTGCTCCATGAAAGCACGCTACATCATGCTCGGCGGATTCCTCGGGGCAGGAAAAACCACCGCCGTCGCGAAGCTCGCCCGGCATTTGAGCGCGCAGGGATTGCGCGTCGGCCTCATCACCAACGACCAGGGGAGCAACCTTGTCGATACCGCCCTGTTGCGCTCCCAAGGCTTTGCGACTGAGGAAATTCCCGGCGGCTGCTTTTGCTGCCGGTTCAATTCGCTCCTCGAAGCTTCGCAGAAGTTGACTGCCAGCGCCCGGCCCGAGGTGTTCATCGCCGAGCCTGTGGGAAGTTGCACTGATCTCGCGGCGACCGTTACCTACCCGCTGCGCCGCCTCTATGGGGAGGCGTTCACCATCGCCCCCGTGAGCGTGCTGCTCGACCCGGTGCGCGCCTTGCGGGTGCTTGGCGTGGAGCCCGGCGGCAATTTCTCCGCCAAGGTCGTTTATATTTACAAAAAGCAGATCGAAGACGCCGACTTGGTCGTCATCAACAAATGCGATCTGCTCGAGCCGGCCCGCTTGGAAGCATTGCGCACCGCCCTTGCAGCGCACTATCCCGGAAAGGAAATCATCGCCGCCTCCGCCCGCGACGAGATCAATCTGGATACTTGGTTTGCCCGCCTCACCAGCAGTGAGCAGACCGCGCAAGCGGCAATGGAAGTCGATTACGAGACCTATGCCGATGGCGAAGCGCTGCTGGGCTGGCTCAATGGCACCATTCAAGCCGCGGCTCCCGGCGGATTCGATGCCAACCTCTTTCTCAAACGGCTCGCGGGAGAAATCCAGTGCCGCCTCCAAAATGCGGAAGTCGCCCACCTCAAAATCACGCTGAGCCCCGATACGGGCCTGGGCGACATCGCGGCGATCAACCTCGTGCGCAACGATTTCGTTCCCGAACTTTCTCTCCACCTGGATGGCCCGGTGGAAAGCGCCCAACTGATTGTGAACCTGCGCGCCGAGGCCGATCCGAACACGCTTGGGGGCGTCGTCCG
The DNA here is from genome assembly GCA_026398235.1 of Verrucomicrobiota bacterium. GTDB lineage: Bacteria > Verrucomicrobiota > Verrucomicrobiia > Chthoniobacterales > Chthoniobacteraceae > UBA695. The sequence goes on along the minus strand of JAPLTE010000020.1, from coordinate 44,642 downwards.
CGAAGCCATCGCTGCCAGCGCTGCCGCATTCCCCGGAATGCAGGCCACGCTCGATCACCTGGAGCATTTTCGCCCCGGAAAGCCGAACCCCACGCATCGGTTCTCGTCGCCGCAGTAAAATGGAGCCCATCCTTTCGAAGGCTCTAGCCAGACCCGCGTTTTGGGAAAATAAACTGCTACGCAGTAACGCGGTCTGCGGATATATTCCTTCCAGCCATGACCACACCGATTGACGAACTTCGCGCCATTGTCGCCCGCCTCCGCGCTCCCGATGGCTGCCCTTGGGACCGCGAACAGACGCACGCCAGCCTGCGCGGCTGCTTGATCGAAGAGGCGTATGAAACCGTGGAGGCCATCGAGCGGGCCGACGACGCCCATCTCTGCGAGGAACTCGGCGATCTGCTGCTCCAGGTCGTCATGCACAGCCAGATGGCCGCTGAAACCGGGCGCTTTACCTTCAACGATGTCGCCAGCGGACTCAATGCCAAGCTGATCCGCCGCCATCCCCACGTGTTCGGCGAGGTGAAAGCCGCCGATACCGGCGCGGTCTTGCAACGGTGGGAGGAAATCAAGCGGGCCGAAAAAGGCAACACCCACACTTCCGCGCTCGATGGCGTCTCCGGGGCGCTCCCCGCGCTCCTGCACGCGGAGAAGGTCACCAAAAAAGCGGCGCGCGTCGGCTTCGATTGGGAATCGCCGGTGCAGGTGATCGGCAAAATCCGCGAAGAACTCGCCGAGACCGAAGAGGCCTTGGAGCACGGCGCGCACGACAAGATCGAAGAGGAATTGGGCGACCTGCTTTTTGCCGCCGTGAATCTCGCGCGCAAAATCAAAGTGGAACCCGAGGTGGCGCTCCGGCGCGCCACCGGCAAATTCAGCAAGCGCTTTCAAGCGCTCGAAGTTGCCTTGAAAGAGCGTGGCCGCAAACCCGAAGAATGCACCCTGGCGGAAATGGACGCCATCTGGGACGAGATCAAGGGAAAGGAGAAATCAGGAAACCAGGAAACCAGGAATTAAAGATGAATACGCCTTTCGGTCCTTTTCCTGGCTTCCTGGCTTATCCCCTCGCAAAGCTCGGGGCTCCGCAAATGGGCTGCGCTGCGCTCCGCTCTCACGAAACCGCTATCGCGGTAAGGCGGTCCTGATTCGTTTTAATCCGAGAACGTTCCCATGCCTGATCTCTCCCCACTCGAAGCCGCCGCCCGTGTTGCCTCGTTGCGCCGCGAAATCGAGGAGCATAACCGCCGTTATTATCAGGAGGCGGCTCCGACCATTTCGGACCAGGAATACGACCGGATCTACCGCGAGTTGCAAGACCTGGAAACGCAATTCCCCGAGCTTGCCGCGCCCGACTCTCCCACCCGCAAGGTGGGCGGCACGCCGCTGGAGGAGTTCGCGCAAATCCGCCATCGCGCGCCGATGCTCAGCCTCGACAACACGTATTCGGAGGAGGAGGTCGCCGCATTTTTCGTGCGATTGGAAAAATTACTGCCCGGCCAGAAAATCGAGACAGTGATCGAGCCGAAAGTGGATGGGGTCGCCCTCTCTCTGCTTTATGAAAACGGGGTGCTCCAGTATGCCGCCACGCGCGGCGATGGCACTACCGGCGATGACGTGACCCAAAATGTGCGCACCATCCCCGGCGTGCCCCAGCGGCTTGCGGGAGCGCATATTCCCCGGCTTCTTGAAGTGCGCGGGGAAGTTTTTTTGCCGAAGGCGCAGTTTGCCGCCCTCAACGAAGAACGCACTGCTGCCGGGGAGCCGCCTTTTGCCAATCCGCGCAATGCCGCAGCCGGTTCCCTGAAGCAACTCGACCCGGCCATCGTGGCGCGACGCGGATTGGGCGCGATTTTCTACGGCACGGGCACGCTGGAAGGAGCGCAATGGCAGACGCATCAGCAAGCCCTCGATGCATTGCGCTCCCATGGGCTGCCCATTCACGAAAAGACCTGGACCGCCGCCACGCTGGAGGAAGTGCTTGCGGCCATCCACGAACTCGATGCCGTGCGGCACGATTTCCCGTTCGAAACAGACGGGGCGGTGATCAAGGTGGACCGCTTTGCGCAGCGCGAGGCCGTCGGGTTCACCGCGAAATCCCCCCGTTGGGCAATGGCCTACAAATACAAGGCCGAGCAAGCCGAGACACGCTTGCGCGACATCACGGTGCAGGTGGGCCGCACCGGCGTGCTCACGCCAGTGGCCGAGCTGGAGCCGGTCTTCGTGAGCGGCAGCACCGTGGCGCGTGCAACCTTGCACAACGAGGAGGAAGTCGCCCGCAAGGACATCCGCATTGGCGATGTGGTGGTGATCGAAAAAGCGGGCGAAGTGATTCCCGCAGTGGTTGAGGTGCGCAAAGAGCGTCGCACCGGCGCGGAGCGGGTCTTTGCGATGCCCACAGCCTGCCCTGCGTGCGGCGGCCCGGTCGTGCGGGATGAAGGCCAGGTGGCGCTGCGATGCGTGAACGCTGCATGCCCCGCCCAAATCAAACGGCGGCTGGAACATTTCGCTTCACGCGGGGCAATGGACATCGAGGGCCTCGGCGAAGCGATGGTGGAATTGCTGGTGGATCGGGAGCTCACCCGCGATCTCGCCGACATCTACCAACTCACCGTCGCCCAACTCGCGACTCTCCCGCGCATGGGCGAAAAGAGCATCTCCAATCTGCTCGCCGCGATTGAATCCAGCAAGACGCGCCCGCTCTGGCGGCTCATCTTCGGGCTGGGCATCCTGCACGTCGGCGTCACCTCCGCCCGGGCGCTGGCCGCGCATTTTCATTTTCTAGACAAGCTCATGGCCGCAACGGCGGACGAGTTGCAACGGATTCCAGATGTCGGCCCCGTGGTCGGCACAGCCATCGCGCAACATTTCGACAATCCCGGCAATCGCGCGGTGATTGAACGCCTGCGGGGGGCGGGCGTGAATTTCGGCGCACTCGACGACCACACCGCGCAGCCTGCTGGCGGCAAATTCTCCGGAACCAGTTGGGTTCTCACCGGCACGCTGAGCGAACCGCGCGAGGTGGTTGCTGAAATCGTCCGCACCCACGGAGGAAAAGTGACCGATTCGGTGAGCAAGAAAACGAGCTACGTGCTCGCGGGCGAAGAGGCCGGGAGCAAGCTCGACAAGGCGCAGAAGCTCGGCGTGCGCGTCCTCACTGAAGCGGAATTCCGCGCGATGCTGGCGGAGTAGGCATACCAAAATCGCCTCCACGTCGGGCCATCTGACGAAGAAACTCTTGCAAATTATTGGACTCTTGAGCGCCAAAGGCGCGAGAACATACCAGCCCAGCCCGAAGGGCTGGGTTGTAGGAGAGGATTCAGGCAGGGCTGAAGGCCCGCACCATAGCACACCTTTTTGGGATGGTGCGGGCTTTCAGCCCTGGGTGTTGTTTTCTGGAAATCCTTGGGCGTTGCCCAAGGCTGGTATGGGGCCGCGCCTTCGGCGCTGAAAAAAAACGCCAAAGGTAGTCCGTTTATTTAGAAGAAATGGTATCAGACTTTTTCCGGCAGCCCGATTTTTTCAATCACCCGATCCACGTTGACGTATTCTTCCACCATCTCCTGGATGCGGTGGATTTTTTCGAAATCGCCCGGCAACGTTTTGATGGTCATCGTGTGGATCGCGTTCGCCACCGAATAGCTGTCCATCGGGCTGGCGATCACCGGCAGAGCAGACTGCGCGATCAGGTTGAGCACGGTCGGGTGCGGCAGCATGTCGCCGGAAAGGACCAGGCCGGTGAGCCCTTTGGTTTTGGGCTCCATGAGGGCCACCGTGGAGAGGGCGGCCAGGATGATGTCCTCGCGGTCGCCAGGGGTGACGACCAGCGTGCCCGGCGTGAATTGCTCCATGACATGGCTCGAATTCATCGCGCCGATGATGCTGCGCTCGACCTTGCGATGGGCTTCGGAGCGGGAATTGACAAAGCGTCCGCGCACCTGTTTGCAGACTTCGTTGAGCGTGGGATTGGAGAGGATTGGCTCGTCGGGCATGGCGCCGAGAAGCTCGATGCCGAGCCGGGCAAGGCCGCGCTGGCAAAAGTCTTTTACGAAGTCGTATTTCTCCGGGTGAATTTTATTGATGATCACCCCAACCAGTTCGACGCCCTCCTTGTCGAAGAGCGCCTTGTTGAGGGCGACTTCGTCGATGGGCTTGCCGATGCCTCCCTTGGTGACAAGCAGCGCCTTGCTGCCGAGCAACTTGGCCACCCTTGCGTTGGAAAGGTCAAACACGGAGCCGACCCCCGCGTGCCCCGAGCCTTCAATGATGCAGAACTCTTTTTCCCAACAGGCGCGGTCAAAGGAATGTTGCAGCCGCCGCACAAGATGATCGTTGTTGGCGTTATCGATGTAGCGGCGGGTGAAATCCGGCTCGATCGCGATGGGACTCATGTCCTCAATCGGCGTCTGCACGCCAAACGTCCGGTCGATCAGCACCGTGTCCTCATCAATGCGTTTGCCGTCCACCTCTTCAAAACGCTGGCCCACCGGCTTGATGAATCCAATGCGCCCCACCCGTTTTTTGAGCACGGAAAACAACCCGAGGGCGGAGGTTGTTTTGCCGTCGTTTTGCTGGGTCGCAGCGATGAAGAGTCGAGGGGTGACGGTGTTCACGGGATTGCGCTCAAATTTCCGGTTGATCGTCCGATCCGTCCGGTGGATAAAGGCTGCGATAGGCGATGGCTTGCAGCCCCACGATCGCCGCGGCCCCGACGATCGTCTCGACGGTCGCGCCGCGGGAGAGATCGGCGCACGGTTTGGAAAGGCCCAACAAAATCTGCCCGTAGGCTTCGGCTCCCGCCAGATGCTCGACGAGTTTGGCGGCGATATTGCCGCTGTTGAGGTCCGGGAAAATCAACACATTCGCCTGGCCCGCCACAAGGCTGCTCGGTGCCTTGACCTTGGCGAGATGAGGGAGAAGCGCCGTGTCGGCCTGCAATTCGCCGTCGATCTCCATGTCCATTTCGGCGCTTTCCGCCGCTTTGCGTGCCTGCGCGGTCGCGGCGTTCATTTTCTCTGCCGAAGCATGTTTGGAGCTGCCCTTGGTGGAAAAGCTCAGGAACGCCACACGTGGCCGAACTCCTGTGAGTTGGGCGCAGAGCTTGCCCGCCTGGACGCCGATCTGCGCGAGTTGTGGCACGGTCGGTTCGGGAATGACGGCGCAATCCGCAAAAAACAGCACGCCGCTTTCACCGAATTGGGGATCATCCAATGCCATCACCATGCAACTGGAAATAAAGGAGACGTCCGGCAGCGGCTTGACGAGCTGGAAGAGCGGGCGCAAAAGCGAACCGGCAAAGCCGCTTACGCCACCGACCAATCCGTCGGCCTGGCCGTGCTGGATCATCATCGCGGCGAAGTAGTTCGGGTTGGTGAGGAACCCTTCCGCCTCGCCCGGCCCGAGATTGCGATAGCGCTGGAGCCGGGTGAGCCATTGGCAGAACATCGGCAGGTCGCTGCCGGTCGCGGGGTCGATCAAACCAACCCGCGCCAGGTTGACCCCTTCCGCCAGGGCAATCCGCTCGATTTCCTCGACGTTGCCGAGCAGGATGGGGGCCGCGATTTTGAGCTTCACCATCTCAGCAGCAGCGTGCAAGACACGCGGCTCCGTTCCTTCGGGGAAAACGATGCGTTTCGGGTGGCGTTGCAGTTTCGAGAAAACGGTCTCGATGAATTTCATGCTCCGCTGAGTATGCCCGACTCCGCCAAACCGGCAATCCTAGATTCGCGGGACAATCGTGTTTCTCTTTGTACTACGCAGTTGGCTTGGGCGGCACTTCGATCTTCAAGTCCGCAAAATAGAGCGGGCCCGCATCGAAGCCGTTGAGCCGTGTGGGGGCCGGGGGCCGATCGATTTTCAAATCGGCCTTTTTTGCGGATTCCGGAGCATAGCCATTGGAAGTTTGTGCGCCGTTATGCACCGTGGGATGGGATTCCACGGGCTGATTCCAACGCCCTTTATCATTCCTCCGGCTGTCGCCGGAAGCAGGCAGGAGGCCCGTGATCGACCTTACCTGATCGAGCGCTTCCTGCAATTGCCGGATCACTTGCTCTTGCTCGATCCTCCTGGCTTTGAGCGCAATTTCTGCCTGGCGATGCCGGGCAATTTCCTGCTCCCAAGCCTCATCCACGGCAGTGACTGCGGCGGTCTGCTCCCTCACCGCCCTTTCCAACCGCTCGTTATGCTCTCGCAAGACTGTGGACATGGACTCGAAACTTTGCGCCAACTGGTTGAGTTCGGGCGTGCCGTCATGGGGATTGGAGGTGGCATTCATATTCAGTGTGGGGTTGATACGGGAACGAGTGATTGAAGGGGCTGTGATGGGGCTTGGTTGCGCAATGGGTTCCAATTCTTCTGGCGCAATCCGCTGGGTCGGCGTCGATTGACGCAACAGTTCTTGCGCTTTTTTAAGGATCTCGGCGGGCGGGGGCGATTGCTCCTGCGCTACGGTCTCACCGTTTTCAGCGGCGGCAGTGGCGATCAATTCTTCCGGTGCAAGTCGCCGCGTGGGCTCTGCCGGTTTGGAGGGTTCCTCCACAAAGCCGTTTAATGCGATCTGCGGGATCATTGTCCCCGCCAAGATCCAATGCGCAGCCTCCCCATCCGGCGCTGTTTCCTGCCTGGCCTCGTTGGGTTCGGCGAGGGGGCTCCTTTCCTCCGCCACAATCCGCTGTTCAGGCTCGCTCTCTTGCGCAACTTCAGGCACTACGGCAGCAATCTCGGCGTTGGGTATTGCCTCTTGCGATGAACTCTGCGTGGGCTCTTCTTCTTGCTCGGCCCTCGCTTCCTCCACCACCTTCCGGGTGGTTTCCCCCTTTTGGCGAATGTATCTCAAAAAGGAGTGCATCAGGTGGCTCAAGTACCATGCCCCCACCAGCGCAAGCACGCCCCATCCCGCAATCCAGTACAAGTTGTGCAACAGCGCGGTTTTGCATTCCGCGAGAATGGCCGCGTTGGAAATGCCCACTGCCACAAAAAGGCTGTTGTCGCTGCCGGGCACGGGCGTGTTGTAATAGGTCCGGGGAATCAAATCCGCGCCAGTGCTTTCGATGAAGCCGGTCCGTTCATCTCCCCTGATTTCCATCAATTCCCACGCACGCGATTTTGTCCCCACCCAACTTTCCAAATCGGGATGCCTGGCAAGATAAATCCCCATTCGGTCAGTCACGAGAATCACCGAATTGACAGGAAGAGTCGCCGTGGAAATGCAGTCGTTGAGCACGCTCAGATCCAGCGAGGCATAGACGATGCCTGGAGGAATTTCACCGGGACGGACCGGAAGGGGAAAGCCAAAATTCAGGGTGGGCTTGCCGGTGCTTTCATCCCGCAGAAAATCGCCAATGCAAAAATCGTGTTTCTTTTGCACCCGCGCCGTGTAAGAGCGATCTGCGAGATAAATCGGGCGCTCGCGCGGCAGTGCGCTGCCCACGATCAACCCGTCGGGCTGAGCGATCCCAAAATTCAGATACATTTTGGACTGCTGGAGTTGTTCTGCAAATACCGCGCTGGCTGCGGTTCCGTCCATTTTGGTCACGGCTTCCTTGGCGGCCAGCGTAGCCAGTAATTGCTGTGCGTTTCCCAGCAGGCGGCTGACGTTTTCGGCAGAAGCTTTCGCGGCCCTCGCCGTTTCCGCCTGAAGAGCTTTCACCTTGCGGTTGCGATCAATCACGGCGTTAAACACCACGGCTCCTGCACACAGAAGCATCCCCAGCATGATCAGCAAGATCAGGCGGAGGCGGATAGTGTTGACGCTTGGGAACGACATGGGGAATCTATCTCTGGAGGGGACAATTATTTTACCGCAGAATCAGGAGCAAACAAGGTTTTGATGATGGGTTTAGGTGCAGCATGGAAATCCATTGGTGGTATTTTTACGTATAAACACGATCAATTGCAATACGTAGTTGTGCGCATATTCCTCTGCCAAAAAGGGGCCGTTCCTTCAAAACGATCGCGCGCCACTCCCCGGTTGTTTTATTTTGAAAGCGCCCCTCCATTCCGATCCCGTCCCCTCTCGAAAAGCAAGAAGGCCGAGGATTTCCCCTCGGCCTTCTTGGTGAGTATGGAAACCGCTTAGCGCGAGTAGAGCTCGACGATCAACTGTTCGTTGACGATCGGCGCGATCTCGTCCCGGGTTGGGATGCGCTCCACGGTGCCCGCGAAGTTCTCCTTATCTGCCACGAGCCAATCGGGGATCGGGGCGATCTGGGTGAGCTCGAGGAACCGGGCCGCGAGGCTGCGGGAAGCCGGCTTGTCCTTGACGGCAACTTTGTCGCCGGGCCGGACGTTGTAAGAGGAGATGTCCACCTTTTTGCCGTTCACGGTGATGTGACCGTGGGAGACAAACTGACGGGCCGCCGAACGGGAGTTCGCGAAGCCGAGCCGGTAAACAACATTGTCCAGACGGGTCTCCAGAAGCTGGAGGAGGATTTCGCCGGTGACGCCACGACGGGTCAACGCGGTCTGGAAATAGCGGCGGAACTGCCGTTCGAGAACGCCGTATTGATAACGGAGTTTCTGCTTTTCGGCGAGCGCCAGCGCGTATTCGGATTGCTTGCGGCGCGATCCCTTGGGACCGTGCATGCCGGGGCCGTAGTTCTTGCGTTCCAAGGCCTTGGATGGGCCGAAGATGGCGACGCCAAAGCGGCGGCTGATTTTGGATTTAGGACCAGTATAACGAGCCATAAAAAAGTTCTTTCAGATCAGACGCGGCGTTGTTTCGGCGGACGGCAGCCGTTGTGGGGAACCGGCGTCACGTCCCGGATCACAGTGATATCGAGGCCGATGGCTTGCATGGCGCGAACGGCGGACTCGCGTCCTGCCCCCGGCCCTTTGACCCGCACTTCGACTTCTTTAAGTCCATGCCCCATGGCCTGGCGACAGGCGTCCTGGGCCACCATCTGGGCGGCATAGGCGGTGCTCTTGCGGGAACCGCGGAAGCCAGCCTTGCCTGCGCTCGACCAGCCGATCACCGCGCCGTTGAGGTCGGTGATGCTGACGATGGTGTTATTGAAGCTCGCCTGGACGTGCGCAATGCCGGTGTGCACGTTCTTGGCGCCTTTGGCTTTGATGATCTTGACCGGCTCGATCACATTGGGATCAAGAGAGAAGTTTTCCTCTTTCTTGACTTCAGGAGCGGCCGCTGCGGCTGCTGCTGTTTTCTTGGACGCCTTCGGCGCCTTCTTTTTCGCGGCCCCTTCTACTGCCGGCGTTGCCGCCGGGGTTGCCGCTTCGGGAGCCACCGGAGCAGTCGCCTCGGGAGTTGATTCCGGGGTGACAGGTGTCACGGGTGCATTTGGTTCTTCTGCCATAGTATCTAAATTAAAATCTTATTTTTTGTCCTTCGCGCGCTGCACGCCGACGGTCTTGCGCGGCCCCTTGCGGGTGCGGGCGTTGGTGCCGGTGCGCTGGCCACGCACGGGGAGTCCCCGGCGATGGCGGATGCCGCGATAGCTGTTGATCGCCTGGAGGCGCTTCAGATTGCTCTGAATATCCCGACGCAGATCGCCTTCAATCAAAAGATTGTTGGCGGTGATGGCCTGGATGATCTGGTTGATCTGCTCAACCGAAAGGTCTTTGGCCCGAACGTTGCCATTGATGTTGGCCTGTTCGAGGATTTTTTTGGCCCAGGACGGCCCGATGCCGTAGATGTAGGGCAGCGAGGCTTCGATGCGTTTGTCGCCGGGAATTTCAACTCCGAGTAGTCGTGGCATATGCTGTTTTTTCTAAAATTAACCTTGGCGTTGCTTGTGCCGGGCGTTCTTGCAGAGTACGCGGACGACGTTCTTGCGTTTGACGATCTTGCAAGCCTCGCACATTCTTTTTACCGATGCTCTCACTTTCATATTCTGGCTGTTGTTCTCGCTTTGTTTGCTAAATTTTCAGGCCTTTTGAGGGGCGAATTTGGGGACAAAAAAGCGCCCCGGGAAAACCAACTCTTCCCGAGAGCGACTTTCAAATCATTACTTTTGCCGAAAGGTTATTCGCCCCTTGGACAGGTCGTAAGGGGACATTTCTAGCAGAACTTTGTCGCCTGGCAAGATCCGAATGAAGTGTAATCTCATTTTTCCTGAAACATGCGCCAAAACGCGATGGCCGTTGGGCAGCTCCACCCGAAACATGCTGTTCGGGAGCAACTCGACCACGTTCCCTTCTACTTCGATGGAATCTTTTCTCTCCATGTGAGGATCTCGGGTTCTCCGCGCGTAATCAAGACGGTGTGCTCAAAATGCGAGGAAGGCTTACCGTCTGCGGTGACCACTGTCCAGCCATCTTCCAAAATCCGCACGCCGCACACGCCCATGTTGACCATCGGCTCGATCGCCAAAGTCATTCCGGCCTTGAGCCGAGGCCCGGTGCGCGGTTTCCCATAATTGGGCACTTGGGGCTCCTCGTGCAGCTTGCGCCCGACGCCGTGCCCGACAAATTCGCGCACCACGGTGAATCCATATGCCGCGACGTGTTCTTCCACCGCCGCGCCGATGTCTCCCAGCCGCCCGCCTTCCACGGCAAACCCGATTGCGATTCGCAACGATTCCTCGGTCACTTGCAGCAGCTTTTGGACGGCGGGATCGATGACGCCCACCGGAACGGTCGTCGCGGTGTCGCCGACCCAGCCGCCTTTGATTACCCCGATGTCGAGCTTGACGATATCGCCGTATTGAATTTTGCGCGAGCCGCCGATCCCGTGGACCACCTCTTCGTTTACGGAAATGCAAATGTTCCCGGAAAACCCGCGATAGCCGAGAAAAGCGCTCCGGCAACCGGATTCCAACATGAATTGCGCCGCCGCCTCGTCCACTTCCTTGGTGGTGATGCCGGGGCGGACCAGCGCCGCCGTGCGTTCCAGCACCTCGGCGGCCGCCCGACCGGCGATCCGCATTTTTTCTATTTCCTTGGCGGTTTTGATGGGAATCATAATGAGTGGATAATTACACCGCAGCCCGGCGGGCTCCCGGAAGCGCAAGCTGGAAACGAAACTGCTCAAGTCGCTCAAGTCGCTCAAGTCGCTCAAGTCGCTCAAGTCGCTCAAGTCGCTCAAGTCGCTCAAGTCGCTCAAGTCGCAATTCGGAGCGCAAACCCGGAGAGTTTGAAGACATTAGCCGGGGGTTGAGCGCAGCGATACCCCCGGTATTCGCAAAAAATAATGGCATCATCATGACGCATCCTCCAATAGCGCGGTGATTTCAGCGGATACTTCGGCGGGGGTTCCCGTCGCGTTCACGGTCCAAAGCAAGCCGCGCTTTTTGTAATATTCCACAAGCGGCTGGGTTTTCTCGCGGTATTCGGCAATCCGGTGCTCAAGCGCCTCGGGCGTGTCGTCGCTGCGGCGAATCAACTCGCCGCCACACTCGGGACAGCGCGTTTGCCCGGCAGCAAGATGCAGCCCTGTCGCGAAACTGCGTCCGCATCGGCTGCAGGTGAGACGGTTGAGCACGCGCTCAAAAGCGGTTTCCGGGGTAATCTCAAAAAATAAAACAGCGTCCAACGGGGCGTGCCATTCGGCGAGCATTTGCTCCAGGGCATCCGCTTGGCCGACGGTGCGCGGGAACCCGTCAAAAACAAATCCGTCGGGATGGGCGCTCAGCCAGTGGCCGACGAGCTGGATCACCATCGCGTCGGGAACCATCGACCCATCGCGAGTCATGCGGTCAGCTTCAATGCCCAGGGGAGTCCCCAGGCGCATCTCTTCGCGCAACATTGCGCCGGGTGAAATGGAGGCGATCCCGTACCGATTTTTGAGGAACTCCGCTTGCGTCCCCTTGCCGGAAGCCGGCGGGCCCAACAAAACGATCCGCGTTTTCACTAGTGATACCCGCGCGCCAGGAAGAGCACCACGGCGATGAGCACCAAGGCGGCGACAGCGACAAACGGCCAAACCAGCGCGCCCTGCTGCACTGCCTCACCAAGGCCGGAGGGGGTGCGTTCGAAGCGGCCACGCAGGCGGCCCTTGCGCAGGAACCCGTCGTAATGGCGCTGGATGAGGTGCGTTTCGATCTGGCGCATCGTGTCGAGCACGACGCCGACCATGATCAGCAAGCTGGTGCCGCCGAAGAACGAGGCCGCCATATAGGGAACCCCGAGGGAACGGGTGAGCATCTGCGGCAGAATCGCGATGATCGTCAGGAACACCGCGCCGGCAAACGTGAGGCGGGTCATGGCAAAGTCGAGGTAGTCGGCTGTCGGCTTGCCCGGGCGAACGCCAGGGATATAGCCGCCGTATTTCTTGAGATCCTCGGCGATCTGCTGGGGCTGGAACTGCGTCGCCACCCAGAAGTAGCTGAAGAAGAAAATCATCGCCGCATAAACGGTGTAATGCACCGGTCCGTCCACGAGGCTCGCCGCGATCCGCTGCACCCAGTCATATTGTTTGAGGAACGGGATCTGGGCGATCTGAGAAGGGAACATCAGGAGCGCCTGGCCGAAGATGATCGGCATCACACCCGCGTAGTTCACTTTCAAAGGCATATATTGCGTGCCGCCGCCGGTCTGCTTGCGGCCCACCACGCGCTTGGCGTATTGCACGGCGATCTTGCGCTGCGCCTGGGTGACGCAGATGACCGCGGCCACCACGAATACGAAGAAGGCGATCATTGCCACCAGCGTCATCGGCTGCACGTTGTGGCCTTCGGTGGGGATAAAGGTGCGCCACACCTGGATCAACCCTGCGGGCAGGCGCGCCACGATGCCGATCGTAATGATCAAGGACATCCCGTTGCCGATTCCGCGTTCGGTGATCTGGTCGCCGATCCACATCAGGAGCATCGTCCCGGCGGTGAGTGCCACCACGGCGGGGACGACAAATCCGAACCCTTCATTGACCACCAAATGCCGTCCGAGCCGGGCGATCGTGTCGGCGATGCCGGGAAGGAACGGGTTGGCGCTGGGGTTCTGAAAAGTCATTGCCAGCGCGTAACCCTGGCCCGCACAAAGGGCGATGGTCGCGTAGCGGGTGTACTGCATGATCTTCTGCCGTCCACCGTCTTCCTTGGAGAGTTTCGCCAACTGCGGGATGACCGCCGTCAGCAACTGCATCATGATCGACGCGCTAATGTAGGGCATGACGCCCAACGAAAAGATCGCGCAATTCTCCATCGCTCCGCCGCTGAACAGATTAAAGAGCGCCGCGAAACTGCTGCCGCCCGCCGACTGCTTGGCCTCGTGGTTAAACCACTCGTGAAGCACGGAGGCGTCGACCCCGGGACAGGTGATCGCCGCACCGAGGCGGACCACCACCAGAAGCAACAATGTGAAAAGCACCCGATTCCGGAGTTCCGGAATCTTAAATGTGTTGGTGAAGGCGGAGATCATGCAAGCGAGCGCTCCCGCTTACTTAGCCGCAACAGCTTCCACGCTGCCGCCTGCTTTTTGAATTTTTTCCACGGCTGCGGCGCTGAGTTTGTCCACAGCGACCACGAGTTTCTTCGTCAGTTCCCCGCTCGCGAGAACCTTGACGCCGTCATAGATGCCGCGAATGAGTTTCTTCTCCAAAAGCGCCGCTTCGTTGACGGTTGCGCCCTCTTCGAATGCGTTGAGTTGGCCGACATTCACCGTCGCCCAAACCGTCTTGAATTCCGCGTTGTTAAATCCGCGCTTGGGCAAACGCCGGATGAGGGGCATCTGGCCGCCTTCAAACCCGAGACGGATGGAACCGCCCGAACGGGCCTTCTGGCCTTTGTGACCTTTGCCGGAGGTTTTGCCGTGCCCGGAACTTTCGCCGCAGCCCAGCCGCTTGACGCGATGCTTGGACCCCGGACGAGGCTTCAATGTTTCAAGATTCATGGCTTAAGCTTCAGTAACGGCAACTTCCTTCTTGGAGAAGCCGCGGATTTTGTAAATTTCTTCGCGCAACCGCAGGGACTTGAGCGCGGCGATGGTCGCCTTGACGACGTTCGCGTGATTGCTGGAACCGAGGGACTTGGCAAGCACGTCCTTGATTCCGGCTGCTTCGATGACCGCACGGACGCCGCCGCCCGCGATCACGCCGGTTCCGGGCGATGCCGGACGCAACAGGACGCGTCCGCCGCCGAATTCGCCGATCGCTTCGTGAGGAATGGTGTTGTTGAAAACCGCCACGGCGCCGAGATCTTTCTTGGCGGCATCGGAGGCTTTGCGGATCGCTTCGGAGACTTCGTTGGCTTTGCCGAACCCGTAGCCGACCTTGCCCGCCTTGTTGCCCGTAACGATCAGGGCGCTAAAGCTAAAGCGACGGCCGCCTTTGACGACCTTGGCGCATCGGTTGATGAATACGACTTTTTCGGTGAGATCCGACTTCGGTTCGTTGGATTCCCGGTTCCGGTCGCGGCGATCGCCTTTACGTTGATTAGGAGGTGCCATAATTAGAAATCTAGTCCGGCTTCGCGCGCGGCGTCGGCCAGCGCTTTTACTTTGCCGTGGTATTGGAAACCACCGCGATCAAATACGACTTTGCTGACGTTGGCGCTTTTGCTGCGCTCGGCCACCAATTTGCCGATCGTCACCGCCGTCGCGCAATTGGCGCGCAGCGATTTGTCGCCTTCGAGGCTTTTTTCAGTCGTCGCAGCAGCCGCAAGCGTGCGGCCCGTGACGTCATCGATCACCTGGGCATAGATATTCTTGCCCGAGAAATGAACTGCCAACCGGGGGCGCTCAACCGTTCCGACGATCCGTTTCCGGAGCCGGACATGGCGCATTTTAATTTTTTCCAGAGAAGCCATAAATTATTGAACGGTTTTGCCTTCCTTGCGGATGAGATGTTCGCCAGCGTAACGCACACCCTTGCCTTTGTAAGGCTCCGGCGGGTAATACGCGCGGATGTCTGCCGCGACCTGGCCGACCACTTTTTTGTCGACCCCTTCGATCTTGATTTTGGTGTTCTCGGTGACTGTCACCTTGATTCCTTCAGGAATCGGGAAGAGCACCGGGTGGGAGAATCCGAGGCTGAGGTTCAGAGCTTTGCCCTGCACCGCTGCCTTGAAACCGACCCCGTGAATTTCGAGATCCTTGACGAACCCCGTGGAGACGCCCGTCACCATGTTGGCGACCAACGCGCGGGAAAGCCCGTGCAAGGCGCGCACGTTGCGCAGCTCGCTCTCGCGCTCCACGACAACGGTAGAATTTTCAATCCGCGCTTTGATCTGCTTGGGAAGCGTCCATTCGAGCTTGCCTTTGGGGCCCTCGACTTTAACCCCGCCCTCAGGCGAGACGGCGACCTTCACCGCTGCGGGCAGATCGATAACTTTTTTTCCAATTCGCGACATACAAATTTAGTGGATTACCAAACGTAGGCGAGCAATTCGCCGCCGACATTCTGTTTCTTGGCTTCGCGTCCGGTGATGACCCCGCGAGGCGTGGAGAGGATGGAAATCCCGAGTCCGCCGAGCACCCGGGGAATTTCCTGGGAACCGACGTAACGGCGAAGACCGGGTTTGCTGACCCGCTTGAGCCCGGTGATGGCCGAGGTGCGGTTGACGTATTTATTCACCACGCGAATTTCAGGGAAGGCCCCGGTGGTATCCACTTCGTAACCGGCGATGTAGCCTTCCTGCTTGAGGAGACGGGCGATCTCGACCTTGATTTTCGAATAGGGAGCGTTGGTTTCGGCTTTCTTCGCCAGGGCGCTGTTGCGCAGGCGGGTCAGAAAGTCGGCGATGGGATCGGACAAATTGCTCATAATAGTTTAGGCGCTCGCTGGGGCTGCGGCGGGTTTCTTCGCCTTGTCGGTGAACGGGACTCCCAGTTCAACCAGCAATGCCTTGGCCTCCGCATTCGTGGTGGCGCTGGTTACGATTGTAATATCAAACCCGACGTTTCTTTTGATTTTGTCGAGTTCCACTTCAGGGAAAATGCTCTGGTCGGTTACGCCCAGCGTGTAGTTGCCCTGACCATCAAATGCCTTCGGCGAGATGCCGCGAAAATCGCGGATACGCGGAAGGGCCGTCTTGATCAGACGTTCCAAAAACTCATACATGCGGGCTCCGCGCAGAGTCACCTTCGCGCCGATCGCCTGCTTGTCGCGCAGCTTAAAGTTGGAAATGCTTTTCTTGGCGCGGGTCTCAGACGGCTTCTGGCCGGTGATGAGGGCCAGTTCGGCCTTCGCGTCTTCGAGCGCCTGCTTCACGTCGGAGCTGGAGCCGACGCAGGTGTTCACGACGACCTTTTGGACGTGCGGCACTTGATGCAGGTTCTTGTAGCCCAACTTATCTTTGAGCGCAGGAATGACCCGTTCCTTATATTCTGTGTAAAATTCTACTGCCATATGCTATACAGGGCGGTTACGCCGCCTTCTCCTTCTTTGCCTTGGCTGCGGGCTTCGCTTTTGCCTTCGGCTTGACTTCTTTGGTTGCCTTCGCGGGTTTGGCTTCTTTCGGTTCAACGATCTTCACGTTGGAAACCTGGATCGGCCCTTCCCGTTCGATGATCGCTCCCTGGGGTTGTTCCTGGGATTTGCGGGTGTGCTTTTTGATCAAGCGCACGCCTTCAATCAGCACTTGGCTTTTTTTCGGGAGAACCTGGAGGATTTTCCCCACGGCGCCCTTGTGGTTGCCGGAAATCACTTGCACCTGGTCGCCCTTCTTAACGTGAAATTTTTGGATCATAATACTTCGGGAGCGAGGGAGACGATCTTCATGAAATTGCGTTCGCGCAGTTCGCGAGCGACGGGGCCGAAGATGCGCGTTCCGCGCGGATTCAAGTCTTTGTCGATGATGACCATCGCGTTGTTGTCGAAGCGGAGATAGGAGCCGTCTTCACGACGAACAGCCTGCCGGGTGCGAACGATAACAGCTCTCACTACGTCGCCTTTTTTCACCGTGCCGCCGGGTGAGGCTTCGCGGATGTGCGCGGTGATGATGTCGCCGACGCGCGCGACCTTGGTCGGCTTGCCGATCACGCCAATCATCTTGGCCATGCGGGCGCCTGTGTTGTCGGCGACGTCAATTCTGGTTCGGATCTGGAGCATAGTGCGAAAGGGGTAGCGAGATTACATTAATGTTTGAGGATTTCAACAATCCTCCAGCATTTTAATTTACTGATGGGGCGCGTCTCCATAATGCGGACCATATCGCCCACTTGCGCCTTGTTCTCTTCGTCGTGCGCATGGAATTTCTTCACCTGCTTGACGATTTTGCCAAATTTGGCGTGCGGAACGCGCGTCACCGTCTCGACGACGGCGGTCTTGTTCATTTTGCTGGAAACCACCTGACCCACGCGGGTCTTGCGCAAATTGCGGGCGGTTTCGGTTGCTGCGGTAGGATTCTCAGTCATGTGGAGAGGTGCTTATGCTGTTTGGCCGCTGCGCTGGGAGAGGACCGTTTCGATCCGGGCGATTTCGCGGCGGATGGAGCGGATCTGGCTCGGTTTTTCAAGCTGGCCGGTTTGCTGTTGCAGCCGGAGGTTGAACCCCTCCTTGTTGAGCTCGCGCTTGCGGGCCTGGAGCTCGTCCACGCTCAGTTCTTTGATTTCTTTGATTTTCATACCAGGGCTTAAGCGGCTGCGGCGACTGCGCGGTGACGGGACAGGAATTTGGTGCGGATGGGAAGTTTGGTCGCAGCGAGACGCAGGGACTCGCGGGCCACGGTTTCGGATACACCGTCCAACTCGAAAAGGATGTTGCCGGGACGAACCACGGCCACCCAATATTCCGGCTGGCCTTTGCCTTTACCCATTCGGGTTTCCGGCGGGCGGGCGGTGACGGATTTGTCCGGAAAAATCCGGATCCAGAGCTTGCCTTTGCGTTTCATATTGCGGGTAAGCGCAACACGGGCGGCTTCGATCTGGGTATTGGTGATCCAGGCGCGTTCCAGGGTCTGCAACGCGTAGGCTCCAAAATCGATGGTCACATTGCGCGAAGCAACTCCGGAGCGGCTTCCCCGCTGCGTCTTCCGGTACTTCACGCGTTTTGGCATCAATGGCATAAGGTGTCTCCTCTAAAAATTCAGGTTATCGGGGGTTAAGCGCTTTTTGCAGGCTGCGCGGCTTCCACCGGTGCGGCTTCGGGTTTGCACAGCCAGACTTTCACGCCGATTTTTCCGTAAACGGTGTTGGCTTCCGAGAAGCCGTAGTCGATCGGGGTGCGCAAGGTGTGGAGGGGCACTTTGCCCTCGTGATAACGTTCAGCGCGGGAAATTTCCGCTCCGCCCAAACGGCCGGCGCAGCGCACTTTGATTCCCATCGCTCCGAAGTCCATCGTCGTCTGGACGGCTTTCTTCATGGCGCGGCGGAAGGAGATGCGGCGTTCGATCTGGAGGGCGATGTTCTCGCTCACCAATTGGGCGTCGAGTTCCGGAGTCTTGATCTCCTGGATGTCGATCTTCACTTGCTTGCCATTGGACATGGTGCCGATCTCTTCGGTCATCTTCTCGATCTCGGAGCCTTTGCGTCCGATCACGATGCCGGGGCGGGCCGTGTGGATCGTCACCCGAAGGCTGTTCCATGCGCGCTCGATCACGACTTTCGCGACGGCGGCCTGGGCCAGCTTCTTCTTGACGTACCCACGGATTTTGAGGTCCGCGTGGAGGAAATCGGGGAAATCCTTCGGAGAGGCATACCAGCGCGAACGCCAGTCGCGATTGACTGCGAGGCGATAGCCGATTGGATTAACTTTCTGTCCCATAATTATTTGGCGGCCTTGGCGGCCTTGGTTGACTTGGTTGCCGCTTTTGGGGCGGTCTTTTTGCGGACTTCGCGCTGGGCCACTTCCACCTCGTCGGTCAGCACAATGCGGATGTGCGACGAGCGTTTGAGGATGGGTCCGGCACTGCCGCGCGCCTTCGGTTGGAAGCGTTTGGCCGTGGGGCCTTCGCCGATCCTTGCTTCTTTGACGACAAGGCTTTCCGCACGCAGGTTGTTGTTGTTCTCTGCGTTGGCGATCGCGCTCTTGAGCGTCTTGGCGATCAGGGCCGCTGCCTTCTTCGGACTGAACGCGACGAGGTCGAGCGCCGCCGCGACGGGCAAGCCCTGAATTTCACGCGCCACTTCCCGGGCTTTGAAGGCCGAGATGTGCGCATATTTGGTTGTCGATAGGATCTGCATGTTAGTTAAATTTCACCGGGCATCCACCATCAGGCGGTCACCCACTTTTATTTTATTCTTCTCTGAATCCAGACTTTGAATCACGGCCCCGCAAATTTTCTCCCGCACGTCCACCACCCGCACGGTTCCGATCAAATGATCCTCCCGCACGACCTTGAACGGCATTCCCACGCGCACCCCCTGTCGGCTGCCTACATTGGCCACCACCAGGGAAAGTTCCTCTTTGATGCTTACCACCATCCCGTCGGTCAGGCTGCCTGCCGGTGCGGACGCTTTGCTCTCGGCCCCGTTCCCCGGGATTCCGAGCGCTTCCGCCACACTGCGCAACCGCGCTTCCAACGCCATCCGCGCCTCGGCATCCTCGGTTGTCGCTCCTTTTGTGTAGCGTAAAACCGCCTCGCTGAGTTGCACCAATTCGTCGGCCAGCTTGTCCTTCTCGCCTTGGACGAGCTGGAGATCGCGGACCGCCTTAAGGAGTCGCTGCTCGAGCTTGCTCTTGTCGCCGCTGAGTCCATCGACTCCGAGCGCCGTCATGCGCAGCTTGAGCTCTGCCGCCTCCCTCCGGAAAACTTCCGCCTCGCTGTTGGACACGGCGAGACTGTCAGTGAGCGATTGGATCGCTCCCTGCGCTTCGGCCAGTTGCCGCTTGAGAACTTCGTTCTCGGCGACCACTGTCTGAAGCGTCACTTTCGCTTCCGAAACTTCTATGTCTGAATCTGAGAAAGAACCACCCCCCGTGGCAGCCCACCCATTTGTGAGCGCCAGGATCACCACGCCTGCCGTTAAAGCAGGACGCAGCATAAATTACTTCGTCACCTTCGCGGTGTGCGCCCCGTGTTTCTTAAACACGCGGGTCGGCGAAAATTCGCCGAGTTTGTGACCCACCATATTCTCCGTCACAAACACCGAGTTAAAAATTTTTCCGTTATGCACAAGGAACGTGTGCCCAACAAAATCCGGCGTGATCATCGAGCGGCGCGACCAGGTTTTGATCGGCTTCTTGACTCCGGCGGCTGCCATCTTGTCGATTTTTTCGAGCAGATGAAGCTCAACGAACGGCCCTTTTTTTAGTGATCTTCCCATATACTACTTTTTGGCGTTACGGCGTTGAACGATGAAATTGTTGCTTTCCTTGTGTTTGCGGCGGGTCTTGAACCCCTTCGCAAGCTGCCCCCACGGGCTCATCGGGTGATGGCGTCCGCCACCGCCCTTGGATTTACCCTGACCGCCACCCATCGGGTGATCGACCGGGTTCATCACCATACCGCGGACATGTGAACGGCGACCCAACCAGCGGGTGCGACCGGCTTTGCCCGACGAAACGTTCATGTGATCGACATTGCCGACCTGACCGATCGTGGCGTAAGCCTCTTCGTGAATTTTGCGGATCTCGCCGGAGGGCATCTTCACCAGGGCGTAGCCGGCTTCCCGGTTGCTCAGCACGGCTACCTGCCCTGCGCTGCGGGCGATCTGGCCGCCCTTGCCGGGCATCAGTTCCACGTTGTGGATGTCGGAGCCGAGCGGAATGCTCTTCAAAGGCAGGGCGTTGCCCACTTCGGGAGCGGCGTTTTCGCCGGCAATGACCTTCATGCCAACCGTCAAACCGACGGGAGCCAGGATGTAGCTCTTTGTGCCGTCTGCGTATTGGATCAACGCGATGCGGGCCGTGCGGTTCGGATCGTATTCGATCCCGATCACTTCGGCGGCAGCGTCACGCTTGGAGCGCTTGAAGTCGATGATGCGATATTTTTGCTTGTGACCGCCGCCGATGTGGCGCGAGGTCATGCGTCCGCGGTTGTTGCGGCCGCCGGTTTTCTTCAAAGTGACAAGCAAGCTCTTTTCGGGCTTGGACTTGGTGATCTCCTCAAACGCGGGCATCGCCTTGAAGCGGGCTGCCGGGGTAAGGGGACGGAAAGTTTTGAGTGCCATAATCAGTATTCTCGGTGCTGCTTACGCCAGTTCGATCTTCTCCCCGGCTTTCAGGGTTACGATGGCTTTCTTCCAGTGGGCGGTGCGACCCGCGTCGGCGCGGCGTTCGCGGCGTTTCTTGCCAGCGTAGTTGCAGGTGTTCACGTCCGTCACAGTCTTGCCGAAGAGTTTCTCCACGGCGTGCTTGATCTGGAGCTTGTTCGCATGCGGGGCCACCCGGAAAACGTATTTCCCAAGGGTGTCGCTGAGGATGGTTGCCTTCTCGGTGAAGGCGATCGTCTGAATCAAATCGTGCGGCTCGTTCATTTCTGCGTCCTTTCTGCCAGTTTGGCCAGCGCCTCTGTGGTGATGACGATCTTCTTGTAGGCCAGAAGGTCTTCGGTGTTCACGTCGGCAGCCGTGATCAACCGGGTCGGCTGCACGTTGCGCGCGGCCATGAAGGTGGTTTCATCGAAATCGGTGGCGACGATGAGCGTCTTTTCCACGCCGACATTCTCTTTGACCCACCCGACAAAAGCTTTGGTTTTGGGCTCGAGGATCGCGAAATTCTCGACCACCAGAACGTCTCCCGCCACGATGCGCGAGCTGAGCGCCTTGCGGAGCGCCAGGCGGCGGACCGATTTGGTCACTTTCTTGGAATAATCGTGCGGTTTGGGGCCGAACACCACGCCACCGCCGACCCAAACGGGCGACGACTTGTAACCGGCGCGGGCGCGTCCGGTTCCTTTTTGGCGCCACGGCTTGGCTCCGGAAGCACTGACGGTTGCCTTTGTTTTCACACAGGCGGTGCCGCTGCGGCGGGCTGCCCTCATGGCCACGACCACATCATGGACTGCCTGGGTGCCGATGCCGTTTTCGATGACGACGATGTTCGCCGTCTTGGCTGCTTTAACTGAAAGAACCTTTGCGCTCATTACTTAACCTCCGCGGGAAGTGGGGATTTCTTGGCGGGGCGGACAACGACATAACCGCCGTTGGCTCCCGGAATAGCGCCGCGAATCAGGAGAACCTGTTCGGTTTCGCGCACGGCAACAATTTGAAGATTTTGAACGGTCTTACGTTCATCGCCCATGTGGCCGGGCATGCTCTGGTTCTTCCAGATGCGGCCGGGAGTGGAACGGCAACCAATGGAACCGGGGCGGCGGTGCATCATGGAACCGTGCGAGGCGGGCTGGCCGTCTGCGCCGTGTTTCTTCACGATGCCCTGGAACCCTTTGCCCTTGGATTGGCCAATCACGTCCACGATCTGGCCCACTTGGAAATGGCTGGCCGTCAGGTTGAGATCGCCTTCCACCTTCTCGGTGGCAAGGAGGCGGAATTCACCGACGAGCTTCTTGGGCTCAGAGCCGGCTTTTTTGAAGACGCCGAGCTGCGCTTTGGGCAGACGCGATTCCTTCTGGGTGTCAAACCCGACCTGGATGGCCGAATAGCCGTCCTTTTCGATCGTTTTGACCTGGAGCAGCGTATTGCCGCCCACGGCGACGACGGTCACGGGGGTGATCTTCCCCTTCTCGTCGTACACTCGGGTCATCCC
Organism: Verrucomicrobiota bacterium; assembly: GCA_026398235.1. Taxonomy (GTDB): domain Bacteria; phylum Verrucomicrobiota; class Verrucomicrobiia; order Chthoniobacterales; family Chthoniobacteraceae; genus UBA695. The sequence goes on along the minus strand of JAPLTE010000020.1, from coordinate 22,171 downwards.
GATTTTTTTTCCTAACAGTCCGTATTTCATTGCGGTTCCTAGTTCATGAACACCGGTCAGATCTTGATGGTAATATCAACACCCGCCGGGAGGTTCAGCTTCTTGAGTTCGTCCACCGTCTTTGCGGTCGGTTCGATGATGTCCAGCAACCGTTTGTGGGTGCGGATTTCGAACTGGTCCATGGACTTTTTGTCCACGTGCGGAGAGCGGTTTACGGTGAATTTTTCGATCCGGGTCGGAAGCGGGATCGGTCCCGCCACTTTGGCACCGGTGCGTTTGGCTGTCTCGACGATATCCAGGGAGGATTGATCGAGCATCCGATAGTCGAAAGCTTTAAGCCGAATGCGAATTCGTTGGCCGTTTGTCATAAAAAAGTTTCGGTAAAAGTTTCGGTTAAATTAAGAGCCCTTCTGGTCGAGAACCGCAGCGAGGACGCTCGCGGGGACTTGTTCAAAGTGAGACGGCTCCATCGAGTAGGAGGAACGCCCCTTGGAGAGCGAACGGATCGCCGTGGAGTAGCCGAACATTTCCGCAAGCGGCACTTCCGCGTGAACCGCAGAGAGGTTGCCCTTGGCTTCCATGCTCTGGATGCGGCCGCGGCGGCGGTTGAGATCGCCCAAAATATCGCCCTGGTATTCCTCGGGAGTGAGGTTTTCGACCTTCATGATCGGCTCAAGCAAGATCGCCTTGGCTTTCTTGAAGCCGTCTTTGGCCGCGAAGATGGCCGCCATCTTGAACGCCATTTCGTTGGAGTCGACTTCGTGGAACGATCCGTCAATAATGTCGATGTTGACGTCGATGACCGGGTAGCCGCCGACCACGCCGTTGAGAACCGCCTCTTCGAGGCCTTTCTTGACAGCAGGGATGAAATCTTTCGGGATCGAGCCGCCCACTGTTTTGTTCTCGATGGTGATGCCCTTGCCGCGTTCGTTCGGGGCGACCCGCACGACCACATGGCCGTATTGACCGCGACCACCGGACTGCTTGACAAGCTTGCCTTCGCCGACGGCTTCGCCGGTGATGGTTTCGCGGTAAGCGATCTGCGGCTTGCCGGAGTTGGCTTCCACCTTGAACTCGCGCAACATACGGTCGCGGATAATTTCGAGGTGCAACTCGCCCATGCCTGCGATGATGGTCTGGCCGGTCTCCTCATCAGTGCGGACCCGGAAGGTGGGATCTTCTTCAGCAAGGCGCTGGAGAGCGATCGACATTTTTTCCTGATCGATCTTGGTCTTCGGCTCCACTGCCATCGAGATAACCGTGTCAGGGAAAGTCGGCGGTTCGAGGATCACCGGGTGATCTTCGTCGCAAAGGGTGTCGCCTGTGGTGATATTCTTGATGCCCACAATCGCGGCGATGTCGCCCGAGTAGCAAACGTCGATGTCTTCGCGCTTGTCGGCCTGAATCTGGATGAGGCGGCTGATGCGCTCGCGCTTGTTGGTGCGGGGATTGTAAACGTTGTCACCCTTGGCAAGCTTGCCGGAGTAAACGCGGAAGAAAACGAGCTTGCCGACGAACGGATCGCTCCAAAGCTTGAATGCCAGGGAACAGAATTTCGCATTGTCGTCCGCCTTGACCAGAATCTCTTCACCGGTATCGGGGTTTTGGCCGTGAGCCGGGAGCGTTTCGAGCGGGCTCGGGAGGTAATCCACGACCGCGTCGACGAGATACTGGACACCTTTGTTCTTGAAGGCGGAACCGCCGACAACCGGGACAAATTTATTGGCGATGGTGAGGCGGCGAATGCCCTGCTTGAGCGCTTCGATGCTGATCGGCTTCTCCTCAAGGAAGAGCGTGCCCACCTCGTCGTCGAGATCGGCCACGGCGCTCACGAGTTCCTCGTAGGCATTGTCGATCATCTCTTTGTGCTCGGCGGGAATTTCCTCAACTGTGTAGGTGGAGCCGAACTGATCGTTATCGGAATAGACGATCGCCTTCTTGTTAATGACGTCCAACTGCCCCTTGAGGTAATCCTCTTTACCGAGCGGAATCAAAATCGGCCAGGCATTTGCACCGAGCTTGGTGCGCATGTCGTTGAGAGCGTTTTCGAAATTCGCACCCGTGCGGTCCATCTTGTTAACGAACGCGATGCGAGGCACGCCATACTTGGTGGCCTGACGCCAGACCGTTTCAGACTGGGGCTGCACACCCGCCACGCCGCAGAACACGGCGACGGCACCATCAAGCACGCGCAGGGAGCGCTCCACTTCCGCCGTGAAATCCACGTGGCCAGGAGTGTCGATGATATTGACGCGGTTCTTGACGCCCGAGAAAAGTTTGACAACGCCTTCTTCCTTGCGCTGCATCCAGAAACACGTGGTGGCAGCCGAGGTGATGGTGATGCCGCGTTCGCGCTCTTGCTCCATCCAGTCGGTGGCGGTCGTGCCTTCATGCACTTCACCGATCTTATGGATCATCCCGGTATAAAACAGGATGCGCTCGGTGAGCGTCGTCTTGCCGGCATCGATATGTGCGGCGATCCCGATGTTGCGGGTCCGGTCGAGCGGATAAGCCCGGTCTGGTGAATTGGGATTGGAAGCAGGTGCGGCCACGGCGAATAAAATGGGTTAGAATCGGAAATGTGCGAACGCGCGGTTGGCCTGGGCCATCTTGTGCGTGTCGTCACGTTTTTTAATAGCGTTGCCCTGTCCGGCAGCCGCTTCTTTGAGCTCGCTGGCGAGCGCGTCCATCATCGGAACACTCTTGCGCTTGAGGGCGAAAGTCACAATCCAGCGCATGGCGAGAGCCATCTGACGAGGGGCAGGAACCTCCATCGGAACCTGGTAAGTAGCGCCACCCACACGGCGGGACTTCACCTCCAGGCGAGGCTTCACGTTGTCGATCGCCTTATTGAGCGTCTCGAGCGGATCGACCGCGTCGGAACCCTCGCGGGTCTTTTCAATGGCGCCGTAAACGATCTTCTCTGCGATCGATTTCTTACCGCTCTCCATGATGGTGTTGATCAGGCGGGCGACCAAAGGGCTGCCATAGCGGCTGTCAAACTTCTCTGTTTTTTTGATGACTCTGCGACGACGAGACATAGGAAATTATTTCTTTTTACCGCCCTTGCCTTTGGCTGCGGCTTCTTGACCGGGTTTCGGACGCTTGGCGCCGTATTTGGAGCGGGACCGGCGACGACCATCCACGCCGAGGGCGTCGAGGGTGCCGCGCACGATATGATAACGGACGCCGGGAAGATCTTTCACGCGACCGCCGCGAACGAGCACAATCGAGTGCTCCTGAAGGTTGTGACCTTCACCGGGGATATAGGCGATGACTTCCTGGCCGTTGGTCAACCGAACCTTGGCCACTTTACGGAGTGCCGAGTTCGGTTTCTTGGGCGTACGGGTCATCACCTGCACGCACACCCCACGGCGCTGCGGGCAATTCACGAGCGCCGGTGATTTGGACTTCACCGTCACCTTATTGCGTCCCTTGCGGACAAGCTGGTTGATCGTTGGCATGTTAAATTCAAAAAAACCGCATTTCAAAACTCAAAACCGCTCCCATAGTCCCTGATTTCCGGGGACTAAAAACCCGCTTCTCAGCAGGGATTCCACATCCACTACTGGTTGCGGGGAGCGCGAACTGTAGACGAACCAAGCTATGGCGCAAGGATTTTTTCCGCGCCAACTGCATTTTTCGCCTCCCCGGGCATCTGAAACAGGGCTCAAATACGGCGGGAGGGTTTTTATACGGCAGAGACTACCCACCTGCAAGGACGATTTGTAATATTTATCGAATTTGCGCTTTTGCGCCGCTTTCCTGCTTGTTTTCGCTCGATTTCACGCTTCGATAACCGCCATGAATTTGGATTTAAACACGCTTCTCGAAGGGTGGCCGCACGAACCCGGGCAGATTCGCGTCCGCAAAATCATAGGGACCGACGGCACGGAAAAAATTCAGCTCCGCCTCGATCTGGGCCTCATCCAGATGGAAACCGTGGGTCGTCCCGACGGCATGCACCCGCACGGAAGCGTTTCGCTGCTGGACTGGCACCGCGAACAGGCCGACGAAGCCGAAGCCGCCGGAGCCTCCTACAGTTTAGGCCCGGAGGAGTGCAACGAACTCCACCAGGAGGGAGTGCAATATTACCACCGCTATCTCGCCCTTTTTCAATTGGAAGATTTCGCCGGGGTCCTGCGCGACACCCAGCACAACCTGAACCTTTTTTCGCTGGTCTCAAAATATGCAGAGCGCGAGGAGATGGCGTGGTCGTTTGAACAGTTCCGGCCGTATGTCCTGATGATGCGCACCCGCGCCAAAGCTTCACTGGAACTCGCGCGCGACGACATCCCTGCCGCCCTGCGCCAGATCGAGCGCGGGCGGGACCAGATCGTCGCCTTTCTCAAAGAGCGTCCCGAGCCCACGGATACTTGCTCCGAGGTGGAATTCCTCAACGAATGGCTGGAGGAACTCCAGAGCAAGCGGCCGCTTTCCAAGCTCGAAATCATGCAACGCGAAATGGATCGGGCGGTCGCCACGGAAGCATACGAACGCGCGGCGGAACTGCGCGACGCCATCCGCGCCTTCCGCGACGCGAAATAGCTGCATTTTGTGTTCCGATAAGCCCCGCTGCGGCATGGGCGCTGCTTTAATCCGGGGCACTTTTATGCTCTCCTTTACCGCCTTTTCGATCTTCGCCGGCACCCTGCTCACCAGCCTCTGGTGGGTCTGCAAAAACGAGGATCAATAGGCGCGATTTTTTGGATTCGCGCAAAGAACGCAAAGGAAAAGACAGCATCTCTTCCTCTTTGCGTCCTTTGTGCTTTTTGCGCGAAATAGCTCACCCCAGCTTCTCCATGAGCCGCCGCCGGGACTCCGGCATGTGGTGGCAGGTGCGCGCAAGAGCCGTGTGGGCGTTCCCCTCGTCGTGAATCCCAAGCAAGCGCGCCAATTCATTCTCGAAATGCAGCAGCACGCGGCGCTCCGGTGTGGCCCCTTCCAAATAGGCGAGCGCGCGGTGCAGCAAATCGAACAGTTCCGGCACGGGATGCTCCGGCTCGATCAAGAGCTCCAGCAATTCCACAAAATAAGCCGCAAGCTCCACCCGCGCGTATTCCTTGCGCAACCCCTCAAAGGGATTCCGCAGCGCGGCTTCGCGCAAAGTATGGATTTCGCTGCGGCCGCTTCGCGCAAACGCGATTTCCGTCTCGAAAAAGAGATCGAGCGTGCCCGCAAACGGGCTCTTGGGCCGCAACGCCCCCTTGGCGATCGTTTTTATTTTTCCAAAGTCGCGCGTGAGCCAGGTAATAATGAGGCTCGTGTCTGAAAACTTCGTGCGCCGAAGCAAAAGGGCGGCGGTGCTTTCCATTTGCCAAAAGACTATCCGCAGATTTCGCAGATTACACAGATTTTCTGCTCGGCCGAACGGGATCGTCCCGCTCCCTTGCGGCTACCCGCAAAAACGGGCTTTTCTTTTTGCGTTTTTTGCGCCTTTTTGCGGCTATTCCTTCGTGACGCCTCCTCTCTATCGCGGCCGTATCGCCCCCTCGCCCACCGGGTTCCTCCATCTCGGGCACGCGCGGACGTTCTGGATCGCCCAGGAGCGGGCGCGGCAAACAGGCGGCAAGCTCCTTCTGCGCGTGGAAGATATTGACACGGCCCGCTGCAAACCGGCTTTCGCGGAAGCGCTCTATGAGGATCTGCGATGGTTCGGGCTTTCCTGGGACGAAGGCCCGGACTGCGGCGGTCCCTTTGCTCCGTACATCCAAAGCGAGCGCATGGGTTTCTATCGCGACCTGCTGGAACGGCTGCGCGCGGGCGGATTTATTTATCCGTGCCGCTGCTCTCGGCGCGATGTGCTCAGCGCCCTCGGTGCGCCCCACGCCGGGGAGGAAGAACCCCACTACCCCGGCTTCTGCCGACCCAAGCCGGGCGACCCGATCGCACCTTTGGGATTACAAAATGTGCACTGGCGTTTCCGCGTGCCCCACGGCGAACGGATGACCTACACCGATGGGGCTCTGGGAGACCAAACCGCCGTGGCCGGAGTCGATTTTGGCGATTTCGTGGTCTGGCGACGGGACGGCCTTCCCGCTTATCAACTCGCCGTAGTGGCCGACGACGCGGCCATGGGCATCACGGAAGTGGTGCGCGGGGCGGATTTGCTACTCTCGACCTTCCGCCAATTCTTGCTTTACCGGGCGCTCGGCTTCGCCCCGCCCGCTTTCTATCATGCGCCGTTGCTGGTGGATCCGGCAACCGGCGTGCGTCTTGCCAAACGCCACGGCGCGTTGAGCCTGCGCGCATTGCGCGCCCGGGGGGCCGAACCCGAAGCGCTGCGGCAGGAATGGACATAAGCCAACAGTCGCCATTCGCTGGCTGCGTTTCGAGGCTGGAGCCTCAAAGACAAGTGCATTCCCAAGCTGGAGCTTGGGAACGAGGCCGCTTCTTGTTTGCCGATACTTTTTTGCGCCTCTTGCGCCTTTTTGTGGCTAATCCCCGGCTTACAGCCCCTGCGGAATCGCTTTGATCCGGTCTTCCCACCGGGTCAGGAGATGGATCACCACGTTGGTGCCAAATTTATACGAGTTGATGATTTTGGGCAGCTCCATTCCCCGGTAATAAATCTCCATCCGAGCAAAGACCGCGTTGTCGGTGAATTTATATATCGAGGTTCCCTCCATGAGAGTCTTGTCAATTTCGAGCTTGTCCCCCACCTGTGTTAACGCCAGTCGCCACATGTCGCCGTAATCGTTCGCGGTGTAAATGATCGCCACTTCCCCCCCAAACCGCAGCGCGTACACCGGTTCTTTGTAATGGTTCACCCCGGTGGTGGGCGCAGTGATCTCCGCGTAATAAAGATTCTTCGTAAACATTGGATAATTGGGCGGCAACACTTCCCATTCCTTATCCAAGTCCGGAATCACCCGGCGCATTTCACGCCGGAAAGCCAGATCGAAACGAGAATGGCGGCCGGGCAGCGAACTGTCGCCCCAAATACACCCGCCGCTTTGCACGTATTTCTGGAGGCAATCGACTTCCGCGTCCGTCAGGACGAAATCACGATGGCCGGTGAAGAAAATAAACGGCGGTTTTTTGACGCTGACTTCCTGCTCCCAGTTGGAAAGGTCCAAAGGCTCTGGAACAGTGTCCGCCTTGATCCGGCCTTTCGAAAGTTTGTTCATGAAATACAGCAGATTGGGCAAGCTGCCTTTGACGATTTTCCCGTCTTTCACAATGTTCGTTGAAGCCCAGTCCCCGCCTTGATATTTGGCCAGATAGGCGACGAACTGGAATTGCCGTTCTTTGACCGAACTGCCCAATCCCCCAAAACCTTTCACCGGTTTGGACCAATTGTTGGTGAAATCCCGAATCCGTTTTGCCTGGGCCGTGGTAAGCTGCTGGGGGTTGGCCGGCACCGGGGAGGCTGTCATCTTGGCGGGTTCGACCGCCGCGGGAGGGGCGACGGGAACCACCGTCGGAAGCTGGAAGGCGGACATCGTCGGCGCCGCGGTGGTGATCGCATCGAGCGCAGTATTATTTTGCGTCGTGGGCGTCAAGGCAGGCGTGTCCGGCAGAGGCGGGGGCGGAGGTGGGACGATGGCCGCTTCGTTTTGGACGAATTTTGAATCGCCATCGCCCCCGGTAAAATCCGGCGGTTCAGTAGCCTGCTTCATGATGACCGTGCCGCCCAGCGCAACCAGGAGCACAAGATGAAACAGCACCGAGATCGTAAAAAAACGGGAATTGAAAAGCTTTTGTTGAACCACACGGATGGCGCGGCTATTGCTCTTTGGGAAAGGCATGGGGGTTTGTTTTAGTTAATGTGTCAGCGCGGATTTTGCCAGCAGTTTTCATAAAAATGGCTGTATTTTCCGTTCACAACCCAATCACCTCCCGCTGTGGATTGACTTTCGTGCCCTGATCCCTATTTTTGACACCCCGTGAAAAACCTGCCGAGGCCTGATCTGAACGCCAAAATTATCCCGAAAGAGATTAAAGCCGCTTTCGAGCTCATCTCCGAGCCCCTCGGCATTGTCGAGGAACGCATCCGGGCCCAGGCGCGCGCGTTCGATCCCGCCGTGGAGAGCTACGTTGCCTATGCCTGCGAATCCAGCGGCAAACGGCTCCGCCCCGCCCTCACCCTGCTTTCCGCAGGAGCCACGGGCGGCATCGGCGAACAGCATATCGACCTGGCCGTGATCATGGAACTCATCCATGCCGCCACGCTGGTGCACGACGACATTATCGACGGCGCAGACCTCCGCCGCAACCAGCCCACGGCCAACGCCAAATGGGGCAACACCCTCAGCGTGCTTTTGGGCGACTGCATGTTCGCCCATGCCCTCAAGCTTTCCACTCAGTTTAACAACGGCGAAATCGCCCGTCATATTGCCCAGGCTTCCGCCGAGGTCTGCTCGGGGGAAATCATCCAGACCCAGCGCCGGTTCGACTTTGACCTGAGCGTGGCGGACTATTTCAAAATCATCGAGATGAAGACCGCCGCGCTCTTTGCCGCGGCCACAGAGCTCGGTGCGATGCTCAACGAAAGCACGCCCGAAGCGGCCGCCGCCTTGCATGCTTACGGGCTCAAGCTCGGCACTGCCTACCAGATTTATGACGATTGCCTGGACATCGCAGGCGAGGAATCCAAAGCGGGCAAAAGCCTCGGCAGCGACCTCAGCAAAGGCAAGCTCACCCTCCCGGTGCTGCTCCTGTTACGCAACGCGTCCAAAACCGATTGCGCCCGCTGGACCCGCGCCATCCTCTCGGGCCAGGAAGTCAGCGACGTCATTACGGCCACCCGCAGTTCCGGCGCGCTCGCAAGCGCCATTTCCACCGCAAGCGGTCTCCTCAAGGAAGCCGTTGAAGCGCTCGAAGTCGTCCCGGCGACCCCATTCCGCACAGGCCTGCAAGACCTCTGCAAATCCGTCGACCGGCTTTTGAAGCAGTTCGCGTAAGGATTGACAACCCCGGCTCTCCCAAAGAAACTCCCCGGCTCTCCATGAGTGTCATTGTCCAGAAATATGGCGGCACGTCGGTCGGCGATCCCAGCCGCATCCTCAACGTCGCCCGCCGGGTTGTCGCCACGCAAGAGGCGGGCCACAAAGTTGTCGTTGTCGTCTCGGCGATGTCGGGCGTTACGGATAATTTGATCAAGCTGGCTCGCGAAGTCTGCGGCGATCTCCCCCCGCCTGAGCGGGAAATGGATATGCTGCTGGCCACGGGAGAACAGACCACCATCGCCCTGACCGCCATGGCGATCCAAAGCCTGGGACACCAAGCCGTCTCGCTCACCGGAGCGCAGGCCGGTATTGTCACCGACGGCGTTCACACGAAGGCAAAGATCCGCGACATTACACCCGCGCGGGTTCATCAATTTCTCGATGCAGGCAACATCGTGGTCGTCGCCGGGTTCCAGGGCGAAACCGACGATGGCCAGACCACCACCCTCGGCCGGGGCGGCTCGGATCTCACAGCCATCGCCATCGCCGCGGCCATCAAGGCCGATCTGTGCCAGATTTTCACCGATGTGGAAGGCGTCTTCACCTGCGACCCGCGCGTGGTGAAAACCGCCCGCAAAATGAACGAACTCTCCTACGACGAGATGCTGGAAATGGCGAGCAGCGGCTCCAAAGTCATGCAATCGCGCTCGGTCGAGTTCGCCAAAAAATTCGGCGTCCCCTTTGAGGTGCGCAGTTCATTCAACAACAACCCGGGAACCATCGTGAAAGAAGAAACCATGAGCATGGAGCAAGTTGTCATCCGTGGCGTTTCCATCGAACGCAACCAAGCCAAAGTCACCATCTTCCAAGTGGCCGATACCCCCGGCATCGCTTCGCGCGTCTTCAAGGCCATCGCCGACGCGGGGATCGCCGTGGATATGATTGTCCAAAACGTCTCGCTGCAAGGCACCACCGACATCTCCTTTACGCTCAATAAAGACGAGCTTCCCAAAGCCCAAAAAGTGCTGGAGCCGCTCGCCGAGGGGCTCGGCAAAGGCATCACCGCGCAAGACGGCATCGCCAAACTGAGCGTCGTCGGCATCGGCATGCGCTCCCACTCGGGCGTTGCGGCAAAAGTGTTTGAGGCGCTCAGCCAGGGAAATATCAACATCCAGATGATCTCCACTTCGGAAATCAAGATCGCCGTCGTCCTCGAAGAAACCCGGGTCGCCGAAGCCGCCAACCTCGTCCATGAAGCCTTCGGGCTGAGCGCGGTGTAGGAACTGAGCCGCAAAAAGGCGCAAAAGGTTCTCTCCATGAGAACCGATGTTCGGTTTTCCAGCACGCGCTCAAAAAAGCGCCGACTTCCTCAGGCCGTTGCACCCGGCAGCCGGATGATAAAGCTCGACCCGCTGCCGACCACGCTCTCCGCCCGGACGCTTCCGCCGTGGATTTGCACGATGTGCTTGACGATAGAGAGGCCGAGTCCCGTGCCACCCAAGGCGCGGCTGCGGGCTTTGTCGGCCCGGTAAAACCGCTCAAAAATGTGCGGCAGATCAGCAGCCGGGATTCCGCTGCCGGTATCGATCACCCGAATCTCCACGTCCGTTCCGGAGAGCTCCCCGCTGGCGGGGGCCTGTGCGGCGCGGAGGGTGACGCTCCCGCCCGCCGGCGTGTATTTCAATGCGTTCTCAAGCAAGTTATTGAACACCTGCTCCAGCTTGAAATGATCCACGCAAATCGACGGCAGATCGGGCGCAATTTCGATGCAAAACCGCACTTCCTGCGCCTGGAATTTAAGCCGCCAATCCTCCTCCACGCTGCTCAAAAACCGTGCCGCATCCCAGGGAGCGAGCTTGAGTCCATCCTGGCGGGATTCCAGCCGGGCAATGGACAACAAATCCTCCACCAAAGCGTTCAGTCGCGTGGAATGCTTGGAGAGCACTTGGAGCGTGCTTGAGATCTCTTCGCGCGGCAACTCCGGGTTTTCGCGCAACATCTCGACATACCCTTGAAAAATCGAAAGCGGCGTGCGCAATTCATGGGAAACATTGGCCACGAAATCGCGCCGGACCTCTTCAAGTTGCTTGACGCGGCTGATGTCGTGAAAGGTCGCCGCGACCCCCAGGACGGCCCCCGCGCTGTCGCGCACCGGGGCGGCGCTCAGGGCCAGGTGGCGCTTCGAGGCAATCATCTCGATTTCACGGAATTGCACCTCCCCCGTGGCAAGCGCCTTGCGTAATACCGCTTCGATGGCGGCATCGCGCAACGTATGCAGCGCACCCCGGTTGACCGGTGTGGTTTTCAGGTCGAACAGGGCCAGCAACGAATCGTTCACCAGCCGGATCACCCCGTCCACGTCCACCACCATCACTCCCTCCACCATGCTGGCCAGGATCGCCTGCAAGTTGAACCCCTCGCGGGAAATCTGGCTTTCCAAGCGGTCCCGTTGATCCGCCAATTTCTCCAGGCCGATGCCGATCTGCTGCAATGCTTTTTCGCCATGCAAAATAAAGCTCTTCGGGCGGCTCCCCTCCCCGATTGCCTCAATGATGCGCCCAATCTGCCGCCATTCTTCGCGTGTCCTCCGGCGTTGGCGCAGCGAGAGAATCGCCAGAATCAAAAAAGCACTGACGAGCACCCAGTTCATTGCGCGATGCGATACCCAAATCCGCGAACTGTTTCAATGCAATCCGCGCTGGCCCCGAGCTTTTCCCGGACCCGCCGCACATGCGTATCCACGGTACGGGTGTCGATCACGCTTTCGTATCCCCACACGTCATTGAGTAACACTTCGCGGGACTGCACGCGTCCCCGGCGCTCCATGAGCAGCGTGAGGAGCTTGAGTTCTGTGGCCGTGAAATCGACCGGTTTGCCCTCGACCAGGACTTGCATCCGTTTACGATCCAGCACAATGTCCTCCAGGCTCAGAAGCCCGTCGGAAGGCTCGTTCTGGTTGCGCCGCAACACGCTTTTGACGCGCAGCACCAACTCGCGCGGGCTAAACGGCTTCGTTACGTAATCGTCCGCGCCGAGTTCCAGCCCGACGATGCGGTCCACCTCCTCCGCCTTTGCGGTGAGCATGACGATGGGAATTGCGGACGTCGCCGAATCGCCTTTGAGCACGCGGCAAACCTCCAGGCCGGACATTCCCGGCAGCATCAAATCGAGTATGAGAAGCTGCGGAGCTTGTTCGCGAACAACGGCCAGCGCCGAGGGGCCGTCCTCCGCCTTGAGGACCTCAAAGCCGGCCGTGCGGAGATTGGCGGCAACGAGCTCCACCACATCGGGCTCATCATCTGCGATCAAGATTTTGGGTTTCATGCAGCGGGGAAGGGCGGCGGGAAGCTGAGCCCCTGTTTAACCTTCTCGCCGCGGTTTAGAAAGCACGGAAAACGCCGGACCTGAAAAAAGCCGACTCCAGGAAATCAGGAAAGGACAGCCATGCCGGGATGGCTCTCTTCTATTTACAAGAACCTTACAAATTTTCCTGATTCCCTGATTTCCGGATCCATTGGATCCCCGTTTTTATGCGGGCCTCGTTGGCCGAGGAGCGGACGGTATTGAGCCGCGCGAGGTAGGCGTCGGCACGGGACAAGGGACGACTGAGCGCTTCCGGGTGCTCCAGGCGTGAGAAAATCGCGTAGGCGATCTTGCTGCGCAGCACGGTTTTTTCCCCGAACCCCGCCGGGGAATTGCTCGACCAAAAGCGCACCGTCTCCACTCCGTCGCGCCGTTCGCGGCCCAGGAAAATGACGGAGTGGCCCCGCTCACGGCTGCCCACTTCGGAGGACCAGAAAATTTTCATGAAATCGCCAGGACGGGCCTGCTCAAAATCGTCAAAATTGCGGCCCAGCCCGAGTTCACGGAAGAGACACGCGGTGCCGGGACCGTTTGCATTCCAGCGACCCCAGACACCCTGCCCATCGGGTTGCCCCCGGACGAGCAGGGCGTCGAGCACGGTCGGATCGAGCGTTTGTTGCGCGGCGATGGTTTTTAAAAAAACGAGGTAGGTGGCTTCCGAACAAAAGTTCGGAACGGCGAGGGCGGCTTGCACGGAAAGCGTCCCATTGCGGACACTCACGGCGGAAGCGAACCGCTCCATGGCGAGTCGGTTGGCCGCATAGGTTCCGCCCCGCGGCATCGCCTGCACTTGCGCAAGGACCAGCGCGTTGCAATCGGCACCCCGCGCGATCATCGAGAAGAAAAGCGCCGCCAGGAGGGCCAGTGCGGGCAGCAGCCGGGCGGATAAAGAGGGCCGCGACAGGGGCAGGCAGGGAGAAAGGAACGCGTTCACGACGGGGTCGGGCATTTGATGCAGTGGCGAATCGGAAATGGGCATGATGCAGGTCGTGAAACCTCGACCGGGTTGAAGAATCCGCAAGCGGAGAGTTTGCGCTTTTGCCTGAGATTTTCTTCCGGGTCGGCCTCGACAAGCACCCGGATTCGGGCCACCCTGCGGGCCGATTTATTTTCCATTGAAACGTGTCACTATTTATACGGACGGCGGTTGCGAGGGGAATCCCGGCCCGGGAGGCTGGGCGGCGGTGTTGCTTTGGAACGGGCGCACCAAGGAAGTGAGCGGCGGCGAGCCCGCGACCACCAATAACCGGATGGAATTGATGGCTGCCATCGGGGGATTGACCGCGCTCAAGGAGCCGTGCGAGATCGCGTTTTACACCGACTCGGAATATCTGCGCAAAGGGATCTCCGAATGGATCGTCGGCTGGAAGGCGCGCAACTGGCAGACGCGGGGCAAAACGCCGGTGAAAAACGACGATCTCTGGCGAGCATTGGATGCCGCGACGAGGGGGCACAAAATCGACTGGCGATGGGTGAAAGGCCATGCCGGGCACGAGCACAACGAGCGATGCGACGTCTTAGCCGGGGAGGCGATCGCCCAAGTGCGCCAGCGGCACCGGCCCGAGCAGTTGAAGGCACTTCTGGAAGAGTTCAAGCGCAAGTCGGAAGGTGCAGCGGTTGCCGCAGAAGCATTGTTTTCACTTTAACGCCGGTAAGGGTCCCCGGTTGAATCTCGATTCGCGATGCCGGTAATGGCCCCCAGTTGAATCTTGCTTCGCGAAGCTGGCAGGGTGGCGTCTTCCTGGAACACGGAATATCTCCGGTGGAGGTGCAGGTCTCATTAACACCGGGCTTCAGCCCGGTGTTAATGAGAGTAATCAATGCGTCTTTCCGGCCTGACACCTCTTTCTGGCCTGACACCGGCCTGAAACTCTTTCCGGCCTGAGACTTACTAGCCTGACACTCTTTGTTTCCACGCCGGATGTTGGGCGATCTTGCCCAGCGCTTGGTGCAATAAACTGCGGCCCGGTTCGGTGCGGTGCCACGGGGAGGCTCCGCTCGGGTGGGGAAGCGGCACGAGGTCGAAAGCGACCCCTGCGCGTTGGGCGCGAAAAGTTTTTCCGATCATCTCCACCAGCGGCCCGACGGGGAGAAATTGGGCGATGGCCAGTTTGCCCACGGGAATCACCAGCTCCGGTTTGAGAATGCGCAGTTCGGCATCAAGCCAGCCGCCGCACTCCGTAATTTCAGCGGGAGCGGGAACGCGGTCGCCCCCGTGCGCGTTTTTGCCCGGAAAACAGCGGCAAACTGCCGCCATGTAAACCGTGCTGCGGAAAGTGGCTTCATCGACTCCGCATTGCTCGGAAAACCAGCGGAAAAGCGTCTTCCCGGCGGTCCACGCGAACGGGCGGCCCAGGATCGGCTCCTTCACACCCGGCGCTTGGCCCACCAACAGCACCTTGCTCAGCACCGGCGCTCCGGAAATGACCGGCTTGTGCATCGCGGGGCAGCGGGTGCAGCCGAGGAGGTCTTTTACGTGGGCTTGGAGTTTGGCGGTGGATTTCAAAGGCAGAGAGAGAGGAGTCCGCAGACCGCCTTACTGCGTAGCAGTTTGTTTTTTACGGAGCGCAGCGAAGTCTGAATGCGGAGCCCGGAGGCTTTGCGAAAGGATATTACGCAGATGATCGCAGATTTCCAGAAGAAGAAAAATGGTGGGGACGGCACTCCTTACGTTCCTACTGTAGCCGTGTTCCCAGCGCGATGGGGTGGCCGGGGAGGAAGTCGTGGACCGGCATGCGGCGTTTACCTTCGAGTTGCACCTCCCGGAGCAGCACGGCCCCTTCGCCTGCGGCGACGAGAATCCCGCGTGGATCGACACGTAAAACGGTGCCCGGTTCGCCACTTGCCCGCCGAAACGGGATGACCGAAAAAACCTTGAGCTTGCGCGGGACACCTCCGGCGGGATCGGGCAGCAGCGTGGAGGAGGCGGGCCACGGGTTCATTGCACGCACTTGGCGCTCGATGCCTCGCGCGGTCGCATTCCAGTCGATGACTCCGCTTGCGCGCGAAAGTTTGACGGCGTAGGTCGCCCGTGCGGCGTCTTGCGGAAAGCGCGGGGCTGTGCCGAGGGCCAGCATTTGCATCGCCTCGGCGAGCGCTTCGGGAGCGAGATCGGCCAGTCGATCATGCAAGGTCCCGCCGGTTTCGCGCCGCCGAATCAGCAAAGGGCGCAGGAGCATAATGTCTCCAGTGTCGAGCCCCTCGTCCATCCACATGACAGCGATGCCGCTCTCGCGATCGCCTGCCAGGATCGACGCCTGGATCGGCGCGGCTCCCCGGTGTGCAGGGAGCAACGAGGCGTGCAGGTTGAGGCAGGCCAGACGCGGGAGGTCGAGGATCGCTTTGGGGAGGATCTGCCCATAGGCCATGACAACAATCACCTCCGGCTGGAGAGCGGCCAGTTCCGCCACGGCGGCAGGTTCGCGAATCCGCTTCGGCTGCAACACCGGCACGCCGTGTTCGAGCGCGAGGCGTTTGGTGGGAGGCGGCGTGAGTTCCTGTTTGCGGCCGACCGGTTTATCCGGCTGCGTCACCACGGCCACCACGTCGTGCTCCCGCAAGAGCCAGCGCAACGCGGGCAACCCGACATCGCCGGTACCTAGAAAAAGGACGCGCATGGGCTGGGTTTATTCGCCCTGATTGATGATGTTGATGATTTCCCCGAGCACTTTGACCGGCGACTGGGTGGCGTCAATCGTATGGGTGATCTTTTTGCCGTAATATTCCAGGAGCGGCTTGGAGAGATTCTCATAAACCTCCAACCGCTCGCGGATCACCTCTTCATTGGCATCATCGAGCCGGTTGTCCTTGAGGGCCCGGCGCTGGAGCCGTTTGATGAGCGCCTCGCGGTTTGCGCAATGGAGATGGAACACTTTGCGCACATCGATCATCTCTTCCATGATCTCCGCTTGATGGACGTTGCGGGGAATGCCGTCGAGCACCAATGCCGCTTGTTTCGGGTTAAAATGGTGGGAATTTACGCAATCGGCGATCCTCACCTTCCAGAGCTGGATCGTGAGTTCGTCGGGAACCAGTTCCCCCCTGCCTGAAAAATAAAGAAAAGACTGGCCGAGCTCCGTCTGGGTATCCAGGGAGCGGAAGACATCCCCACAGGCGCAATGGAAAAATTGGGGTAGGGAGCCGAGAGTCGTTCCTTGAGTCCCCTTGCCGCTGCCGGGAGGGCCAAAGATGAGATAAGTTTTGTAGCGCTTCATGGTCAATTGCGATCCGGAAGGTCGCAGTTGACTCTACCTCGTCAAACGCACGATGGGCAACGCAATTTCGCAGCCTCCGCTAGGGGTTGGGCGCCACTTTTTCCAGCGCCGAAATGAACGCTTTGGGGCCGCCCGGTTGGTATCCGAGTTGGCCCGCTTTGGTGCCGTCCGGGTTTAGAACAATCACCGTCGGAAAACCTTCCACCTTGTATTGGTTGGCCAGCTTTTGATTCTGCATGGTCTCCGCCGGAGCGAGTGCCCTACGCCGGGGGAAATCGATCTTGAGCAAAACCAGCTTCTGGGCCGCATAGCTCTTGAAGTCCTCCAGGCTGAACACCTCTTTGTCCAGTTTCATGCACCAGCCACACCAGTCGGAGCCGGTGAAGTCGATGAGCACCGGGCGGTTTTGGGCTTTAGCCTGGGCCAGCGCCTTGGCGTAGTCGGTGAGCCATTCGTCGGCGCAAGCGAAGGAACCTACGGTGAGAATGGCGGCGAGAGTGAGAAAGAAGCGTTTCATCGTGTTAAATTCGATCAACTTTTCCAAAAAGAAAGGGGAAAAAAGAGGCCGGCGCACAAAAAAACACCCTCGCAGGTTGCCCCACGAGGGTGTTGAATTTTCGAAATACGCTGGTTTAGAGCGTGCGGCAGAATTCCTCGAACCGGTCGAGGCCCTTCTTGATCACGTCCATGCTGGTCGCGTAGCTAAAGCGGATGGTGCGGTCGTCGCCGAAGGCGATTCCGGGGACCACGGCCACATTGGCTTTGCTCAGGAGCCGATCGGCGAAGTTCTGCGAGGTGAGCGAGAGCTTCGAGATATTCACGAGCATGTAAAAGGCGCCCTGCGGCTTGACCACCGAGATCCCCTTGATGGCCGAGAGACGGCTGAACATGTAATCGCGGCGCAGTTGGAATTCCTCGCGCATATCCGTGACTGCTTGCTGGTCGCCTTTGAGCGCGGCAATGCCGCCCTGCTGGGCAAACGAGCAGGGGTTGGATGTGCTGTGGCTCTGAAGGGAATCAATCGCGCGGGCGATCGACTCCGGAGCGCCGAGGTAGCCCAAACGCCAACCGGTCATCGCGTACGCTTTGGAGAAGCCGTTGATAGTGATGGTGAGATCGTAGGCTTCGGGAGAAAGCGAGGCAACCGAGACGTGCTTGACGTCATCATAGGTGAGCTTCTCGTAAATTTCGTCGGAGAGAATGATGATTCCTTCCTCTTCGGCCACGGCCACGATGGCTTCGAGTTCAGCGCGGGTATAGACGGCACCGGTCGGGTTGCCGGGGGTGTTGATGATGACCATCTTGGTGAGCGGGGTCATCGCGTCCTCGAACTGCTGGGCGGTCATCTTCCAGCCGTTTTCTTCGGTGGTCTGGACAAAAACCGGTTCGCCGCCTGCCAAGCGCACCATTTCGGGGTAGCTCAACCAATACGGGGCGGGGATGATCACTTCGTCACCGGGTTCGATCGTGGCGAGAATGGCGTTGAAGCAGGAATGCTTGGCGCCGTTGGAAACGATCACTTGGTGCGGCTTGTAATCCAGGCCGTTATCGGCCAGGAATTTTTCGGAAATGGCCTCGCGCAGTTTCGGGATGCCCGAGCTGGGGGTGTATTTGGTGAACCCGCCATCGAGGGCGGCCATGGCGGCGGCTTTAATGTGGTCGGGCGTGTCGAAGTCGGGCTCTCCGGCGCCGAAGCTGCAAACGTCCAGGCCATCGGCCTTCATCGCCTTGGCTTTGCTGTCGATGGAGAGGGTGAGCGACGGGGTGAGGATGGTGGCGCGTGAGGCGATGTCCATAGATAATTTAGGTTCGATTTTTGAGATGTTGCAGCAGGGTGAGATTTAGAGAGATCCGTAGAACGATTCGACAAACGGCTTCAAATTGTTTTCGTCAATTTTCACAATTTTGAATTCGCGGCGGGCGTTCTCGGCGGAATCCGAAGCGTGCGCGGCGTTGACCATGATGGTCTGGCCGAATTCGCGGCGGATCGATCCGGGAGGGGCTTTGGACGGGTCGGTGGGCCCGAGGACCTCGCGGATTTTGCGGACGGCATCGACCCCTTCGTACACGAGGGCGAAACATTTTTCCGTGCCGGGCTCTTCCCGGCGTTCCGGCGGGCATTCGCTCGGCTTGCAGCCGGACATGAATTGGACAATGGATTCCCAGTTCTGCTGGCCATTGATCGGGCCGAGGATTTCGCCCAACTGCTTTTGCACTGCGTCGTTGAGCTGGATGCCGAGCTCCTGCTCGATCGCGAGCCGTGCAATGGGAGCGGTGCGGTCGCGGAAAATGTTCTTTAAGACGTCGAGCACCGGGCCGTAGAATTCGCAGGCTTGGGCGACGCTCATGAAATGGACTTTCGCGCCGACAATGGTCAAACCGGCGCGCGAGAAGACGTCGATCACGCCGCCGGGCCGGGCGTTTGGGAACCGGAAATTGTCCGGCTTGATGAGCACCAGAGTCCGCTCGACTTGCTCGGGGTGCGCTGAGATGCCTTCGAGGACGCCGCCATCGGTGTCCGAGTAACGCGCCCAAAGTTTGAGATTGCGCTCGGCGGCAACGGCATCGGGCGGGCAGAGCACGGCGGGTTCAAAATAGACCACATTCCCGGCGGCGTCCGTGATGTAATCGCCGTACGTGTCGCGGATGTTCTCGCCGGAAGGCCGTCCCGGGGCGATGGAACCGACCGCAGAGCGGAGTTTCGCCACGGCGTTTTCGCCACAGAACACCAGCAAGAGCACGCGCGGCTTTGCGTCGGCGGTGTTGGGCAGGAAATTTTTCAGCACGTAATCGCGGATCAACTCCTGCGTGGCGTGGTGGCGGGGATCGGCGTCCGTGACGAGCGTCGAGGCGTAGGTTTCCACGAGTTCCTTGCTCGGCGCAAACATGCGGGCGCGGATGAGATCGAGTCCGGTGCGGGAGATCAGGCGAGAAATAATGCCACCGGTACGCGATTTGCGGATCGAGTACGGAGTGACGAGCACATAGGAAAGTTCTTCGGCCATAGATGAAAATTGCCTGCGCCGACTGCCTGAAAAGGGTGTTTTTCAGGGCAAACCAGCGTAGGCAGGGTGGTTTTTTTCTGTAAAATTTTCGGAATAAAGCTAACGGGGGGGTGCGCCGGGCGTCAACGTCTTTTTCGTAGAAGAAGAAAAACCCATCCGGCGCTCAGGAAATCAGGAAATGAACTCCAGAGAGCTTCTTTTCTTGTCCCAAGTTGCAATGGGGAAGGTGCTTATCCACGAAGTTGCACTCCGCCTGACCGCTTCCCCGCCAGCAAACTCACCCATTTGCCTTTGCGCACCACTTTCTGGAAGGCAAAGCCGCGTTTGCGGAAGGCGGCGGTGACTTCCTGCTCCTGGATGAGGAGGATGCCGGAAAGAATGAGGGAACCCCCAGGCCGGACGGCGGCGGCGATGGAATCGGCGGCTTGGATGAGCACCTGGCTGAAGAGGTTTGCGGCAACGACGTCCCAGGTGCGCGTGGGAGTCCAGGCGAGCACGTCGGTTTTGCGCATCGGGATCGGCCCGGCGGCGTTGCGCGCGACGTTCTCTTTGGCGGTGCGGACGGCGTGCGGGTCGAAGTCGCACCCCTCCACCTTGCGTGCGCCGAGTTTGCGCGCGGCGAGGGCCAGGATGCCGCTGCCGGTTCCGAGATCGAGGAAATCCCAGGGCGCGGTTTGTTGGTCCGCGAGGTCGCACAAAAGCCGCAGGCAGGAGGCGGTGGTGGCATGGTCGCCGGTTCCAAAAGCCATGGCGGCCGGGATGATCAGCGTAGGCCGTGAGCCGTCCAGTTGCTTGGCGGTTTCGGCGCTATCGACCACCCAGAGACGGTCCCGGATGGCGAGCGGTTTGCGCGCGACCGGTTCGCTGATCGGTTTGTCTTTGATCTCCCGGATTTGGCCGCCGAATTGCGCGACCAAGGCATCGGCTTCCTTGCGCGTGAGGGCGTAGGCTTCGATGCGCAGCGATTTGCGGCTGGGCAGGCGAACGACAATCAAGCGGGTGGCGCCGACAAATTGCAGGCGTTCGATCCAGGCGTCTTCCCATTTGGCAGAGGTCAGTTTTCTCCAGGTGAGCATGGGGCTATTTTTAGAGGACAGGATTTACGGGAGTTTTTTGATTTTCTTAATGTGCGAGCTGCGGAGCTGCGAAATTGTTAGACAGGATTAACATGATTTTTAGGATTATCAGGATTACTCCCGCAACCTACAAAGGCCGGTGAGCCTTTGTGGCACCCGATCCGAAAAATCCTGTAAATCATGTCAATCATGTTAATCCTGTCTAAATTGCCAAGCGCGCCATTCACGGTTACTGCCCGTGCACCTGCGCGACGTAGGCGGCGGCGGCGTTGCGGATTTCCGCTCCGGCGGTGGCCAGGGGTTTGGCGAATTTCGGGGTGAACCACGGGAAGAGGCCGACCAAATCATGGAGCACAAGCACTTGGCCATCGCAGTCCGGCCCGGAACCGATGCCGATGGTGGGGATGCGCAACGCGGCGGTGATGGCATGCGCCGCGTCCGGCTTGACGAGTTCCATCACGACAGCACAGGCCCCTGCGGCTTCCACGGCGCGGGCGTCGTCCAGAAGCAATTGAACCGCTTCGGGCGTTTTGCCTTTGATCTTGTAACCACCTTCTTCGCGCACGCTCTGGGGCAACATGCCGATGTGGGCGACGAGCGGAATGCCCGCACCGGTGATGGCGGCGATTTGGGGAGCGTGGCTCACGCCACCTTCGAGCTTCACGGCATCCGCCCCGGCATTCATGAGCAACCGGGCGTTGGCGAGCGCTTGTTCCGGGGTGTCGTAAGTGTGGATCGGGAGGTCGGCAATGAGGGCGGCGCGTTGGACGCCCCGGGCGGCGGCACGCGTGTGGTGGAGCATCTCCTCCATTGTGACGAGTGTGGTATCCGGGTAGCCAAGAACGACCATGCCGAGCGAATCGCCGACGAGCAGCGCATCCACGCCCGCTTCATCAAGCAACCGAGCGCTCGGGTAATCGTAGGCCGTGAGCATCGCGATTTTGTGGCCGCGCACTTTGGCGGTGAGAAGCGGTTCGAGACGGGTGTTCATTGCAGGAGTGCCATTGTGACGCTGGGAATGGGGGGAAGACCAGCCAGGAGTTGCGCGACGGTTTTTTCCGAGCCGGGGAGGATCCACTCGGGTCGGATGTCCGCGAGCGGTTGCAGGACAAAACGCCGGGCGGTGAGCCGGGGGTGGGGCAGGGTGAGTTCGTCACTTTGGAGCGTGCAATCCCCTGCGTAAAGAAGGTCGAGGTCGAGCGTGCGCGGGGCGTTATGGCCATGGTCAGCAGGGCGGCCCTGGGCGCGCTCGATCTGCTGGAGCGCGTGGAAAAGCGCGGTGGGCTCGCCGTCAAATTCGATCTCCATCACAGCGTTAAGATACGGCTCCGTGCCGGGTGCGCAATCGACCGGCTCGGTTTCGTAAATCGGCGAAACGAGCGGCGCTTGGGAGCCGGTATGGAGTTCCGCCACGGCGGCTTGCCCGGCCCGCAACTGTGCAAGCCGATCGCCGAGGTTCGAGCCGAGAGCTATTCCGCAATGCATACTTAAGAAAGACGCGGAGAAGGGGAGACGCGGGGACGCGGAGAGGGGGTCGGCGTCCATTTTTCAGGAGAATTGATCATGGTAACAAGCATGGAAAGAATTTCTTCGTAATGAGCGTCCAGTTCCTTGGCCGGTGT
>JAPLTE010000131.1 GCA_026398235.1 Verrucomicrobiota bacterium | reverse complement strand
GTCAGCTTGGAATACGTTTGGTCGATGATGACGTCCTTGTAGCTCATTCCGCCGGGGATCATCGGAAGAACGTGCTCGGTGTAGGGGACCATCACATCCAGCACATAGGCTTCCTTTGCATCGAGCATCCGCTGGATGGCCGCCTTCAAATCTTTCTTGAAGAGCACCCGCTCGCATTTTACGCCAAAGCCTTCGCAGATGGCGACGTAGTTGGGGTAAATCCGCTCCAGATCCTTCGGATCGCCCAGGAAAGTGTGGGCGCGATTGCTCCCGTATTTAAGATCTTCCCATTGCACCACCATTCCGAGGTGCTGGTTATTGAGAATGATGGCTTTCGCGGCAATCCCTTCGATGTGCGCCGTGGCGAGTTCCTGCACGTTCATGAGGAAGGAGCCGTCGCCGTCGATGTCGATCACTTCCATTTCGGGTTTGGCGACCTTTGCCCCGAGGGCAGCGGGATAGCCAAAACCCATGGTGCCCAAGCCCGCCGAGGTGAGGAATGTGCGCGGTTTGCGGAATTTGTAAAACTGCCCGGCCCACATTTGGTGCTGGCCGACGCCGGTTGTGATGATCGCCTCGCCGTGGGTCATTTCACAAAGTAGGGAAACCACATATTGCTGCTGGATCACCTCCTCGGTGTCCCGGAAGGCGAGGGGATATTTCTGCTTCCAGGCTTCGATTTTGGAATACCACGCCGGGTAATTGGCAGGGGCTGTGGCACGCCTGGCTCCGGCGGCTTCAAGCAGGGCGTTAAGGCGGCCCAAGGCGTATTTCACATCGCTCTGGATCGCGAGGTGCACCGGTTTGTTTTTATTGATTTCGGAGGCGTCGATGTCGAGGTGGACAATGGAGGCGTGCTCGCAAAAACGCTCCACTTTGCTGGTCACGCGATCGTCAAAACGGACGCTGATCGCCAGCACCACGTCGGCTTCATTGACGGCATTGTTCGCATACACCGTCCCGTGCATTCCCAGCCATTTAAGCGAGAGCGGGTGGTCTTCCGGGAACCCGCCCACACCCATGAGCGTGGTGGCCACCGGGATGCCCGTGCGCTCGACAAATTCCAGCAGTTCGCCCGAGGCATCGCCGGAAATGATGCCGCCGCCGCAGTAGATCATCGGCTGCTTGGCGCGCGCGATCAGGTCGAGCATTTTTTGAAGTGTGGCGTCCTTTGCCTTGGGGAGGGGGTTGTAGCCGGGAAGATCGAGCGTCATCGGAAACACCGGCACGGCCTTGGCTTCCTGCACGTTCTTGGGCATGTCGATCAACACCGGGCCGGGGCGACCGGTCTGGGCGATATGGAACGCCTCTTTGATCACACGGGGAATATCGGCAATATCGAGCACGAGATAATTGTGCTTCACCACCGGCAGGCTCATGCCGAACATGTCCGTCTCCTGAAACGCCCCTTTGCCGATCAACTGACTGGCGACCTGCCCGGTAATGGCGATCAGCGGCACACTATCGAGGAACGCGTCGGCGATCCCGGTGATCAGATTCGTCGCGCCGGGGCCCGAGGTGGCCATGACGACCCCCGCGCGGCCGGTCGCGCGCGCATACCCTTCCGCCGAAAAAACCCCGCCCTGTTCGTGCCGGGGTAGAATCGTGCGAATGGCTGTGCTGCGGGTGAGCGCCTGGTGGATTGGCATGCTCGCGCCGCCGGGATAAGCAAAAATGGTGTCCACGCCCTCGCGTTCAAGGCATTTGACGAGAATCTCCGCGCCGGTCATGAGCGGGGCGTCAGGAGTGGAAGGGGTATCGGTCTGCGTGGTCATAGGGAAAAGGGATACTAGGGGGCAATCGGCTCCCGATCAAGCGTGTTACGCGCGCGTCCGGCTACTCTGCCGGTTCGGCGCAGGGAGCCGGGCTTGCGGGCTTGGCAGTGAGCTTCAATACCAGGAAGTAGAGAACGGCCAAAACCAGGATGCCGAGGACAATCCAGTGCGACTGGCCTTTAATGAACGTGATCAACCCTTGAGGATCATGGATCAGGTTCGGCTGCACACGCTGGGCTTCGGCTCCCAGCCAGGCGAGCACCACGCACCAGAGGAACGAGCCGATGACCGTCATTAAAGAGAACATCCCGAAGCCCATCCGGACGATGCCTGCGGGGATGGAGATCAGGTGGCGAATCACCGGAAGGAGCCGGGCAAAAAAGATGCCGCCCGCTTCATACCGGTGCATCCAGTGTTCGGCCCGTTCGAGCTTCTCTTCGCTCACAAAAAAATATTTTCCCCAGCGGACCACCACGGCGCGCCCCAACCAGCGGGCCACCCAATACGTAATGGCGGAACCCAGGTAAGAGCCGACCGTGCCGGCCAGCACCACGCCCCAAAAACTCATTTTCCCCTGGGCCACGAGGAACGCGGCGGGCGGAACGACCACTTCGCTTGGGACCGGGAAAATGGAACTTTCCATGGCCATCAAAAGAATGATGCCCAAATAACCCCACCGATTCACCCAACCAAACCAAAGGACGATAAGCGCGTGCATTTCCCCATGTCAGCCGAGCCGGGGAAAAAGGCAAGCCGGGATTCCATGAGATGCCAATCGTCATCCCATCGCGCCCGGAGGTCGCGATCCACCGGTGGAGTGCGGCGGTGGATCGACCGCTCCGCGGGCGATCGGGGGGACGCTAGTGGGCCGACATGCGGGAAGCGAAGGTTGAAACCTAAAGAATAGAACTCCCTGTGGGGATTTCTGTATCGTTGCGCGTACGAAGAGCCTGGCATTTCTGGTTGCAATGGCGTTGAAACCAAGACAGTCTTTCTTCGCTTTTTTTTACGATGGACCACCCCTTGAAAATCTCAGTTTTGGTTGCAACTGGTTGCAAAAACTCTTCAAAAAACGGGTGTTTTGAGGGGGTATTTCAACTAAATTCGCGGAAAATTGTGTTGTTTGCAAGACTCTCGTATTCAAAGTGTTAGAAAAAACGTCTCCGTAGTTCAACGGATAGAACAAGGGTTTCCTAAACCTTAAATCCGGGTTCGATTCCCGGCGGGGACACGGCTTGTAAGTCTCTTAAAACAAGCCACTTACAGAGAAAAGCCACAAAATCAGGGGTGGCGATTTTTATACATATTGCCCCATAATGCCCCTAAAAACCGTCAAAAAACCGTCACAAAACCGTCACGGATTTTCAGGCCAAGGGTGCGTTTTGGGCATCTCAGGTGCGAACCGTTCGCACCCCCACCCCCACAAAACAGAAAACGCCCGCTGGCAGACAATCCAGCGAGCGCCTCCGTCTCTTTTATGGGTTACAAGAATCAATTTTTTTCGCGGCGGCGTTTTTGACCATCCGTTGCAAAACTTCCTCGCGGCTCTCCATGCCTATGCGAGCGCGAAGCGAGTTTAAATATTCCTCCGAGAACATTGCGCGGCCCTGCCATGAACCATCGGGTTTCATTCGGAATTGCTTCACGGCTGCGCTGAAGGTGGCCTCAGAAACCCCCAGGAACGCGGCGGCCTCGGGGTTGGTAAAGAAATGGGAGCGGGCGCACCTTTCAGCGTGTTTTTCGTGCCACGTGCGCTCATCCGGTGCGGCGGCTTGCGCTGGTGGTGTGGCAAAGCGGCCTGTAATGATCCGCTGACGGCACGATTCAAAGACCTCGCGCCCGGACGTCTCAAAACCCTTCGTTCTTTTCATTGCATAACTCATTTCGAGACTACCACGCTCATGCGCGAACCGTTCAAGCCATGCCTCACTAAAAGCGGCCTGCCCATCAATAGAGACATCCCCGGTGAGCTTGTAATCGCTCAGGAAGCGCCGGAATGAAGTCTCAGGCATGTTCACGCGCCGGGCGGCATTGGCGAGTGAGAAAATGGTTTTGCCCTTGGCGGCCTCGCTCTGGCGGGCTGCTTTCAAATCGCTGCTGAGTGTGGCCGCTTTCCGGGCGGTGGCTTCCAGCATGGCAATCAATCGTGCGGCCTCGGTGGGATTCTTGCGAATCTCGGCTTCGATCTTGGCGGAGTTCATCCCGAAGATGGTTTTTTCGGGCTTGGCGGTGGCGGTGACTTTATTGCTCATGCCTTGCGCTGGTTGTCAAACGCCGAGTGCGGTGCTACGCCTCCGAAGCCTGCTTTTTGCGACGGGTTTCCCAGCCTCGGCTTGCGCCGGAAACGTATGATTCCCGTGCCAGCGTTGATTTTTGACCCCTTGCATGGTAGGCGAAGGCATCCTCAAAGCGCCGGACGTAATGACTCAAAAGCGCCCGAGTCACCCCTGTGCGCTCTGCAATCTCGTTCAAACTCATGCCAGCCAATCCGCACTTTCCCGATCCTGTCATCCAACCTAACGCGACGATGCGAGCACCCGCCGCCCGGATGGAAGATTTGCTCAAATCTGTTGGAAGCGCGTGATCCAACAAAGCGCGAAGCAAATCGGCGGTTAAGGAACTGCGCTCCTCACGCTCCATCTCGGCGCGAACGGCTTGCGAGTCTGGATGCTCCGGGTTTTCTTCGATTAGGTGGCGGTCGATCTCATCAAAATCGAATTGCTCGGCGGTGCGGATTTCTTCGCGGTATTCGTGGCGGGTTTGTGCGCTTGGCTCCATGCCTTGCGCACGGCGTCAAAGACGGCTCTTCATCTTCCTGCTCCGGTTCCGGCATGGTGATAGGCGCGGGCTTGGTCGGCTTGACCGGATAGCTCTTGCCGTCTTTGCCGGTGCGCCGTTCAGGTTCGTTAATAACGAGGCTGGAACGGTGTGTTCTCACCATGCTTTCTCCAACGCCACACATTTCAGCAATGGCGCGGTCACTCATACCGCCAAACTCTTTAAGCGCGATCTCCACGCAACGGCGCTTGTCGGCGTTGCTGCGCTTTAAGGCGTGGTCACGGTTCGCTCCCGGAGAGTTTGCAGAGGATGCCATAAACCTCTGGCCCTAACACCTCGGCCATTTGTGCGGCGGTCTGGCCTTCAAGTTTTTTCGGCAGGGTCGAAGCCCACTTTTTAAGGTCGCGCTCCCATACGCGGTAAAGCTCGCGCCCCTCGGCTTTCACTTGGTCGGTAGAGATATGTTTCGCCCGCATTTCGGCAAGCTCGTGCTCAACCTTGTCGGCCTGCGCAACCATCTTGCGGCGCTTGGCCTCGTAGAGTTCATCCGGGTTGCTGCCGGATGCCTTGGATTCGGCCAGGATGCGGCGGGCATGGCGCTTGGTGACGCCCATTTTTGCGGTGATTTCGGCAATGGCTGGATTGGTTTTTGGCTTCATAAGTAGTAGGACATTATTTTTTAGACTGCTCACATAAAAATCATGGGCGACGGGACAACCGCACCTTGTCGCCTCGATTAAAAGATTCCTTCCCAGGGGGTGGGGTGCCTCCGCTGCTGCGTGAAATCGGCTTCCTATACGCCCCGCCAAGGTGCCTCTGCGCTTCAAGTAATACCAACACAGCGGGCCTCAGAATAGCTCTCGCCAATAATCGAGCGCGGCTAAGGCAACAATGCTGAATTGCGCCAGCATCTCCCATTCCTCAAACGGTAGTCGCGCCTGCACATCGTGAATGATTCGGTTTGCGGCGTGCCATAGCTCGCGGGCTTGGCTTTGAGTGTGGATAGGTTTTTCTGCAAGGTCGGCAAGCTCGCGCATCCGGGCGGATATTGCTGGTATGGTGCTCATATTTTTTGGGTGAGTCGGTTTTGGTTTGAATTACGAATGAACGAAAAGCGAACGGATTGGTTCGGGATTGGTTCGGGTTTAGATGCGAACGAACGAGTTTTCCTAGGGAATTTGGTTCGTTCGGGTCATGCGATACTCACGCATCCGTTTTCGTGTTTAAGCTGGTCGGCAAACTTTCCATCTTCGGCAATCGCCTTCTGGCAAGCTCGCTCCCCGAGTCCCGTGATCTTCACCAGCCTTTTGACGGCCTCGGATTTCTTGACGTTCTCATCGCCCAGGGCTTCCTCGATATCGGTAAACTCAATGACGCGGCGTTTTTCCCCGTCGCCATCAAAGATCGTCCAATCGAAGTCCGGCAGGGAAGTAAACCCATCCGGCCCGCGCCGCCATGCTGAACGACACACGCACGGCCCGTTGTTATTTTTCGGATTGAACCATGCAACCGAATCGTCGGCTTCTTGAAGCGCCTTGCCACGGGTCATAATGAATACCGCCCGAGGAACGCTTGAGAGGATGTAGCTGCCTGCCAGCGTGTGCATAAGACCGCTCCCACCTATGCGTTGCTCTCCCATGCTCGGCTTTCGGGTGTGGGCGATAATTCCCAAAGCAGGGCGCTTCGATCCAGTTTGAAGCATCTGCTTCAATGCGTCGAAGGCGCTGCCATAGTCTTTTGCTTTATCGTCACGCGCTGCGCTGTTCCAAGGATCAAAGAGAACAACGTCCGGCTGGAGCGATTCCAGCGCAAGACGAACATCTCTAAGGAAATCCGGGTGTTCCAAGGTCATGCCATAGGCCGGGGGTTCGGAGACGCGGATAGAAGCCTCAATTTCCGGGGTGATGCTCCGTGCCCGATATTCGCCCATGAGACGAAACCGCCCATTTTCATTTTGAATGATGAGCGTCTTGAATCGGCAATGAATCTTTAGCCCTAGCCAATCCCGGCCCGTTGCCCCGCATATCGCAAGCTCGGTTGCCGCCGTCGATTTACCAACGCCAGGTTCCCCGCCAATGACGAAGATTTCCCCGCGCAAGATATGATTTTCTCCCACCAATACCGCCTCGTCATCGGGTTCAAAGTCCCGAAGTTCGGATGGAGAGAAGAACCTGATTTTGGGTTCGCGTGCCGCGTCCTTGGCTGCCGTAAAGCATGGAAGCGCCCGGTTGAGACTGGCGAGCGCTTCCTCATGGTTCCCGTCGTCAATTTGCCCCAAGGCATCGGCAACGGTGCGGCGGAGTTCGCGCTGTTTGAATTTAGCGGCCACGGCATCGCACGCGCTGACAAGCAGCCCGTCGAAGTGTGAGACGGTTATCAATTCAGAGAGATACGCCAAGCCCCCGGCCCGATCCAGATTGCCGGATGCGCGTAGCTCGTCTGCCACGGTGATCGAGTTCACGGCCTCGCCACGGTCGCGCAATGCCCGCGCCGAGTTGAAAATGAGCGCGTGCGTATCACTGAACGGCAATCCGCTTCCCGGTTGCGAATCTGGCAGGCTGTCGAATCCCTCCATGAGAATCCGCGCCAGAATAGTTTTCTCCGCTTCGATGTCGTAATACTCGTTCATCGTGCGCCCTCCTTTCCATTAAGCGCGGCGTGCAATGCTGCGAAGCGCGGCTTGGCTTCCTCGGCTGTCAGCGGCCTTTCCATGCGCTCACGGCATCGCTGGCACGCGGCGGAGTGCGTTGTTTCCTGCGCCTCCTGTTTGATTTCTACGCGAATCAAAAAATCAATGAATTTGACTCTGCGGCTAATACTGATTAGGTTCTTTTTCTCATTCGATTCTTGCCCCGTCCGGTTCGCGCTGGACGGGGTTTTTCGTTTTGCCGGGTGTGCCGGATGATTGGAAGGGTTCATTAGACGGCCCCTCCTTTCGCGCCGATAGTCCGGCGCAAAATGAACGCGTCCACCGCCTCGGCGGTAGTTCTCACGCATCGGCGGCCCAGCTTAACTTTTGGCAAGGTGCCGTTCGCCATGAGACGGCGAGCGTATTTGATGGAGCAATCGAGTTTCGCCGCCGTGTTCTCAGGTGAGAGCAAGCAGCCCGTGGGTTTTGTTGTAACGCTATGGGTTGTCATAACGTCACGAACATTATGCCCCAAAGTGCCCTTTTTGAGGGACACTAAATGCTTTTTAGTGTCCTCCCATCCCTCTGCCTATTGAATGGCTATGGCGAGGGCGCTCCTGCCTAGGACAAGTCCTAAATTCCGACAAACGCGCCGCACTTCCCCGTCATCTACGCCCCCCGCTGGTGCATCCGGCAAATTGCTTAAATACTTCACAATCTGCGAGCTTGTCACCGGCTCACCGTCGCGCCTGCGCATTAAATAATACCTCAATATGCGCTCGGCTTTCGCGTCCACGGGGCACCCCCGCTTTACGTGTGCCGCTGCTTGCACGAGACGCTCAAAAAAACCATGATCTCCGCCAAGAAGCGCATTTTGAACGGTGCAAAAAATTTCGTCCCTGAGCTTGTCGAGATACTTTTGAAGCTCTGCGTCAATGACGCCGTCGGCCCGCAAGAGCCTATCCTCCATAAGCCGAAAATGGAACATGCCCGCGTCCCCGGCTGCGTCGGCGGGTGCTTTAATTCCGCGATCAATAGCCAAGACGCCGCCATTGCTGATTAGCAACTTCTTGGTGAGCGTGGGTGCTTTCTTGGCATCCTTGCGCCTGATGCCTTTCGGCTTGCCGGGTGCCTTGGTTTTGGAAGGTGATTTTTTCATGCGAATTGAACGATTTTCTTTTTGTCGCAAACTGCCGCCGGGGTGAGAGCAAAGAACGCTTTGGCATCCTCTGGCGTGGTGATCTCCGCATAATGCGCGAAAAGCATTTCCGTGGTGCCGTGCCCTAAAGCCCGCGCAACTGCCGCCGCATCCGATGAACGAGCGAGAGAATAACTGGCGAAGCTGTGGCGCAACCCGTCATTGATCCACGGCACGCCAGCCTTGGCGAGTTCCTGCCGGAAAGCGCGTGTGCGCTTCCAGAAGTTCGGTTGAACGATTGGCCCGTCATTGGTGAAGGTGAAAAAGCGTTCCATCCATGAGCGCAACGGCTCTTGCACGTCCACCAAGCGCCGTTGTGCGGTCTTAGTGCCCGCTGCGGATAGGTCAATGCGCCAGACATCCCCACGCCTCAAAATCTGCTTCCACGTGAGACGCTGCGCCTCAAAGGGGCGCAACCCGGCAAACATTCCCAAGAGAACACACGCGAGAATGTCCTGCGGCCCCTCCCATGCCGCCGCCATGCGAAGAATCGTTGCCGATTGTGCCGGGGTGTAAATCTCGGGACGGCCTTGCACAATCTTAATTTTCGTTGCCTCACGTGCCGGGTTCGTGGTGCAAGCCTTTTGAACGAGCGCCCACTTGAAGAATGCCGAAAGCACGCGCCGGAAATGGTTCTTTGTGCGGTCGCCTACGGGCCGGGCGCTAATCCATTGGTCAATCGTGCCCGTGTCCATCTCCGAAGCGTAGGTTGCGCCGTGATCCTCGGCGAACATGCCAAGGCGGTTTTTAAGCTCATGCAGATAGTGGGGTGATTTTTTGGCGGCGCGTTGAACGTCAAGAAACCGCTCCACTAGTTCGGCAATGGGGGCGCTCTTTTCCGTGGCCTTCAAGTGCCGGATGAAATGCTCCGTGGCGTCTGTGAGGGTCTTTCCGAAGGGGGCGAGCAACCGCTGACACTTCACCGCTTCATCCTGCAAAGCCGTGGTGAGTGCCGCCGCCTTAGCGTGCCCCAAGTTCCCGGCCTTCACCTCCATGTCATCGGAAAAGGCGTTTGCGGCGCTCTTGGTTTTGAACAGTCGCCGCGTGCGCTTCCCATCCTCATCCGTGAACCAGACGGCCCATTTGTAACCCGGCATTGAATCGGCCTTGAACGGCTTCACTTTGGGCGCTTTCATTGTGCCCCATGTTACACCATAAAGCTTTGTGGAACACAAGAAAAACCGTCACAAAACCGTCACGGCTTTTGTAAGTGCCTGTAAATCAATATAGATTTAAGGCTTCCTAAACCTTAAATCCGGGTTCGATTCCCGGCGGGGACACTGAAATCCACTCCAAAGACTTACGGAGCCGAACCGTAGCTGTTTCTAGAGCTGGACCTTGATGACCACTTTTACGACCGGTTCAGAGCCTTCCACCATGCAGCTCGGTTTGTGGCCGTCCTGGGGCAGGTAAATGCCAAAGGAACCGGCTGGGATCACCCCGACAGATACGCTTCTCACCCCTTCGCTGCTGAATTTTTCCATATCCTTTGCGTCGTTGTAGGGGATGGACGTTTGCAGTTCTTCGACGGGGGCGTGGTAGATAATTTCCCGGCCCGAGGCGATGTATTGGATATCGGCATACAACCGGTGGGCTTCCCACGATTTCGCCGCTTCAGGCGCTGTTTCATACCGCTGGACCAAGGCAAATAAGCGCTTGCCGTCGATCTCGTATTTGCCGTCAGGCGTGGTCGGGTCGAACTGTTTCAAATAGTCAAACGCCGCCGGGAAAAGGGGGTGGAGCGGGAGGTAATTGGCACAGTGGGCGAGGGAATCGATGATCATTTTGGAGAGTAAAGGGGGCGGAACGGGATGGGATGTGGCTTTGGTTTTGCGATAGAGCGGGGGGGCAGTCAAGCAGTATGGGGCAGGCCGATGACATATTTCCGGCACAAAAAGAATTGACCGGACCGGGCACCTCCTCAACACTGCCGGCTCTTTCTCAAAAATCCGACCAATATCACCTTATGTCATACATCTCTGAAATCATCGCGCGCGAGATCCTCGATTCCCGCGGAAACCCGACTGTCGAAGTGGACGTGAAACTCGTGAGCGGCGCTGTGGGCCGCGCTGCGGTGCCGAGCGGCGCCAGCACCGGCGAGCACGAAGCTTGGGAATTGCGCGATCTCGACAAAGCCCGTTACGGCGGCAAAGGCGTGCTCAAAGCCGTCGAAGCCATCACGAACGTCATCGCTCCCGCCCTCGAAGGCTACGATGCCCTGGACCAGATCACCATCGACAAGACGATGATCGAACTCGACGGCACGCCCAACAAGGCGAAGCTCGGCGCGAACGCCCTCCTGGCCGTTTCTCTCGCCACGGCGCATGCCGCGGCTGCCGAACTCGGGATTCCTCTCTTTAAATACATCGGCGGACCCAACGCCAAGGTGCTCCCCGTGCCGATGATGAACATCCTCAACGGCGGGGCCCACTCGGATGCGCCGATCGATTTCCAGGAATTCATGATCATCCCCAAAAACGCCAAGAGCTTCTCCGAAGCGCTGCGCCAGGGGACGGAAATCTTCCACGCCCTCAAGGCTGTGCTCAAGGGCCGCGGCCTCTCGACCGCCATCGGCGACGAAGGCGGCTTTGCTCCCAAGCTCGATTCCGCCGAGGACGCACTCGATTCCATCGCCCAGGCCGTCAAGAACGCCGGGTATGAATTCGGCAAGGACATCTTTATCGCCCTCGACGCCGCTTCGAGCGAATTCTATGACAAGGCGAGCAACATGTATGTGTTCAAGAAGTCCGACGGTTCCAAGCGCACGGGCGCGGAACTCGTGGAATACTACAAAGCGCTCTGCTCCAAATACCCGATCATCTCCATCGAAGACGGCTGCGCCGAAAACGATTGGGCGACGTGGAAACTGCTCACCGAAGCGCTCGGCGACAAGGTGCAGCTTGTGGGCGACGATCTGTTCGTCACGAACGTCGATTTCCTGAGCAAAGGCATCAAGGAAGGCGTTGCGAACTCGATCCTCGTGAAGGTCAACCAGATCGGCACCCTCACCGAGACCCTCGACGCCATCGAAATGGCCAAGGAAGCCGGTTACACGGCGGTCATCAGCCATCGTTCCGGCGAAACCGAAGATACGACCATCGCCGACATTGCCGTGGCCACCAACGCCGGCCAAATCAAGACCGGTTCGCTCTGCCGCACCGATCGCGTGGCGAAGTACAACCAACTTCTGCGCATTGAGCAGTTGCTGGGCGACAACGCCATCTACGGCGGCAAAATGCGCTAAGCATCAGGCACCTTCAAAACGGGCGGCATCCCTTACGGGTGCCGCCTGTTTTTTGCCTTGGCTTTGCCCGGTGGCTCGTCCTATGTTGCGGCCGTGTTCGTTCCGCTTGGAAACATGCTTCCCACCAACGCCATTTACCGCCCGTGAACGGAACCTCCTATGACGATTTTGAGCGTCGACGCGCCGAGGGCGGCGGGTTTCACCTGCTCAATCGCCTGTTGATTCTCATCATCATTGTGGCGCTGTGCGCCGGGGCGGTGATCACTTCGATCCCCATTTTCAAGCAATACCAGGATCAGAACGAGAAGCTCAGTCGGTTTCAGAAAGAGCTAGCCCGTGAAAAAGCACTCTACGCGCGGCGGGTTCGCGAAGAGCAGTTGCTCAAGAACGACCCCGCTTATCTGGAAATCATTTCGCGCGACCGGCTCGACGTCATGAAACCGGGGGAAACGATTATCCGCCTGGAGGCGCCGCGTCCGCTGGTCCCCTCGGGCGCGCCCGCTCGTTAACGCTGGCGGCCGTGGGGCAATCTCCGATCCCTGCTCCGGTAAATATCTGCACTGCATCCGCTTTCCATCGTGGGGTGCATCTGCCTAAACTTGCGCCTCTGGAAAAACCATGAATAACAAACTTCAATGGGGGGTGATCGGCACCGGCGCGATTGCGCGTGTGTTTGCGGAGGGGTTGCGACAGTCCAATACCGGAACCCTCGCCGCCATTGGCAGCCGCTCCGATGAGCGCGCCGCCACGTTTGCCCAGGATTTTCCCGCGCCTTGGTACAATACGTACGAGGCGCTTTTGGCGGATCCCCGCGTGCAGGCCGTTTATATTTCCACACCGCACCCGGCCCATGCGCAATGGGCGATCCGGGCCGCCGAAGCTGGCAAACATGTGCTTTGCGAAAAGCCGCTCGCCATGAACCGGGCCGAGGCGCAGTCCGTGATTGATGCGGCGCGGCGCAACGGGGTGTTTCTGATGGAAGGGTTCATGTACCGCTGCCACCCGCAGACGATGCGGCTGGTGGAATTAATCCGCGCACAAACCATTGGGGAGATCAAACTCATCCGTGCGACGTTTAGCTTTTGCTGCCCATTTGATCCCAAAAGCCGCCTCCTCAGTGCTGAGCTTGGGGGCGGTGGCATTCTGGATGTGGGCTGTTATTGCGTCTCCATGGCGCGGCTCATCGCCGGAGCCGTCTCGGGCAAGCCGTTTGAAGAACCCGTCGCGTTGAAAGGGATGGGGCACATCGGCTCAACCGGCGTGGATGAATACGCCGTTGCCTCGCTCAGGTTTTCCAATGCCATTGTCGCCCAGATCGCAGCAGGCGTGCAATTGGATCTGGAAAATAACGTGCGCATTGTCGGCACGGAGGGAAGTATCCTGGTTCCAAGCCCCTGGACCATTGGTGGAAGCACGGCCGGATTTTCAAAAATACTCATCTTCAAGAGCCACATCCCCGAGGAAATCGTAATCGAAACCGACCGCGGTCTCTACGCGCTGGAAGCGGATCATGTTGCGGAACAAATCGCGCTCGGCCGTACGGAATCACCCTTGGTTTCTTGGGATGATTCGCTGGGCAACATGCGCGCCCTTGATCTCTGGCGCAGGGAAGTCGAAATGCCGTAAGCTCAAAATGCGATGGCTGGAGGTGGTTGGAATTTCCCTGGTTCGGGATTGGCATTTGCTCCGCGCGTGCGATACTCTTCGGTTTCCTTTCCGATGAGACTTGCCTCCACTCTCAAAATCGCGTTCCGGGCATTGCGCCGGAATAAGATGCGTTCCACGTTGACGGCGCTTGGGATGATCATCGGCGTCGGAGCGGTGATCGCGATGACCGGCGTGGGCAACGGTGCGAAATCCCAGGTGGAATCGCAAATTGCCAGCTTGGGCAAAAATGTGATTCTGGTCTTCTCTGGGGGCATCGGCCCGAATGGTATTCGCATGGGATGGGGTGGGACGGGAACGCTCAAAATCTCGGATGCGGAAGCCATCGAGCGCGAGATTCCCAACGTCACGATTGTCAGCCCGGAAATCCGGACCAGCGCCCAGGTGGTGGCCGGCAATCAGAACTGGTTGACGCAGGTGTTGGGGGAGAGCGCCGATTATTTTGACCTCCGCCAGTGGCCGCTTGAAGATGGCACCTCCTTTACTCCACAGGACGTGCGCTCGGCGGCCAAGGTGGCCGTGATCGGCAAGACGGTGGCCAAATATCTTTATGGCAGCGAATCCCCGCTCGGGCAGATCATCCGGATCAAGAACGTTCCGTTTGTGATCCTCGGCGTCCTTTCCGCCAAAGGGCTTTCCATTATGGGAAGCGACCAGGACGATGTGGTTGTCCTGCCTTACACCAGCGCCATGAAACGCATCGCGGGAGTCACGACCTTGCGCGGTATCAATATTCAGGTTGCCAGCGGCCCGGATATGGCTCCCGCACAGCAGCAGATCATTGGGCTGCTGCGGCAGCAACACGGCATCTGGTCCGGAAAGGAAGAAGACTTTACGGTGCGCAGCCAGGAGGAAATCGCGGCAATGGCCACGGCCACTTCGAAAATTATGAGCCTCTTGCTGGGTTCCATCGCGAGCGTATCCCTTTTGGTGGGCGGTATTGGCATTATGAATATCATGCTGGTGAGCGTCACCGAGCGTACACGGGAGATCGGCATCCGCATGGCCGTGGGGGCGCATGGGCGCGATATCTTGTTGCAATTTTTGATCGAAGCCGTGGCGCTGAGTTCTCTCGGCGGGTTGATCGGAATCCTGCTCGGGCTGGGGTCCTCGCGGCTCATCGCCGCCCTGGCGGGGTGGCCTGTCGCCATTTCCGCAAGTTCGGTCGCGCTCGCCTTTCTTTTCAGCGCCGCTGTCGGCATTTTCTTTGGTTTCTACCCGGCGAAGAAAGCTTCGCAGCTCGATCCGATCGACGCCCTGCGGTACGAGTAACGCTTAAGAAGCTGTCTAAAAATTCGGCGAGGGTGCGCAAGAGGGTCCAGCGTCACGCTGGCTCTTGCCCGGAGGGTTGCGCATCTTTTGGCGCTGGCCTGCGTTGCTCGTCGGTCGCGTATCTGAAGATATGCTCCCTCCTCACCGCCTTGGCCAACCCCAAAACCTGCTGCAACGCACCCCGCTCCCAATTTTTAGACAGCTTCTAAGGCGCGGGAGCGCTTCGGATCATGCGGTGGCGCATCGGAGCGAGAGCAGGATGCCGGGAGGCATTGGCTGAGCGTTGTTTGCGAACGGAGTCAGCTCCGGCGTGGGGGCCGCATTGTTGCGCATGAGGGCTTCATCGAACCCGATGACGCCGAATTCGCTGCCGGATTTAAGAGTGGCTTTGGTTTTGCCGACGGCATCCGACCACGCAACGCTGACGACGGAAATGCCATTGTAGGTTTCTCCGGTTTTCAGGCCAAACCGCTGCGTTTGGTCGCGCGATGAAATGGTAACAAACTCGCTGCCGCCCAACCGGACGGCTCCCGTGAGGACCAGGTCCTTGGCAAACCCGGCCGCAGCTACGGGTTGCGCTGGCGCGGCTTCGCTCGCCACGGCGAAGGGGGAACGCTCCATCATCGGCCGATACCGTTCCAGAGACAACGCGGCGGGCAGTGCGTGCGAGGGCCCTCCGGCGGGCGAGGGCGCGGCAATTCCTTGGGGCTTGACCATCAGCAGCAAAAGGCCCACCGCAACGAGGCTGCATAGTTTCACTTTAGAATGCATACCATTTGGCGATTTTAAATTTGCAGGACATCCGGCTCGCATTGCCGGGATCGATCTGGACAGTGGCGGTTTCAAAAACAATGAAACGGTCCGGTTGCTGCATGGCGTGCAGGAATTTCACAAGGCTCGCCCAAGAACTTTTGGTGGCGACTTGCACCGACACCGAGCGGTAAGCACCCTGCACTTCCAAATCGCCCAATTCGGGGCTTTCCAACAGCACATCGTTGGCGCGGGCGGCTTCCTTGATCTGTTCCAAAAGCTGCACGCGCGTCTGCTCGGGGTTGGTCAACCGGGGTTGCTTTGCGCTCAGCCATGCTTGCCGGGAGGCCGATTGCTCGCTCTCCGCGAGGAGGAGTTTCATGGATTGAATCTCCGCCTGCTTCTGCACGAGATCCGCTTTCAATCGGGCATGCCGGTTCTTGAGCGAGGTGAGCAGCGCCCAATTCCCGACTGCAAAAAGCACCGCCGCCACGAGGAAAATCAAGGCGCGTTCGCGTGAGGTGAGGCGGTTCATCATTTTCCGAAAATCCGAAATTGTGCGTGTTCGTTGGAAAGGATGACTGGCTGGCCCGATTCAAACCGGAAATCAGACAGCTCGGGTCGGGCTTTGAGTTTTTCGCCGAACTCGACCGCCTGCTGGGCATCAGGTGCTTCGCCTTCAACCATGAACTGGCCGGGTCCCAAATCAAAACGGGTGATGCGCGTCTCCGGGGTGGGGAGGCACTGGCAGGTTTGGAAAAGGAGTTCCACGGCAAAACGGCGCGGGTCGATCGCGGGAGCCAGGGCTCTCCATCGGGTCTGCTGGTCAAGCACTGTGTCCACGCGCGGCTGCAAGGCTGTGACTTCCTTCCTCAAGGCTTCCAGTCGCCCGCTTTGGATGCTCAAATAGACCCATCCCGCCAAAAGGAGAGTTGCATAGGCTGCCGCAGCAATCGCGCCCTGGCGACGCACTTTAAGCAACCGCTCTTTGCGGGCCTGCTCCAGGCGCCACGACTCCGGCGTAAGGTCGACGGCATCGAGAGCCAACGCGCTTCCTTGAGAAAAGAATTGGACCGGTGCGCCCAAAAAGGCGGTAAGAGGTTCGGAAAGAGAGGCCAGCGAGGGGTCGAGCAGTAGCGCGCGGAACTCGACGCGAACCCCGGCCATTTCCGCGCTCATCAACGCCCGTGGGAGGGCGGTGAGCACGTCATCTGCCGAGGCGAGGATTTCCACAAACCCCAAGCGGCGGTTTTCAAAGACGGCGAATACCAGATCGTCCAACTCGCGCCACAGGCCGCAAGCGACTTCTCCGGCGGGGGCCTGCGTTGAAAGGTGCATCGCCCAAGGGGTGATGCGTTGCGGAAACTGGCGCTCCAAGAGGGGCGCGCACAACTCGGCGACTGCGGAGTGGTGCGCTGCGCACGCAAGCAGCGTTGTTTGCACAATGGGGAGATCACCCTCCGCGCTGTTTGCCGGAGGGGGGATCTGTTGCGCTAAAATCTCGTATCCAAACGCCGTCTCCTCCACAGGGTAGGGGAGGCCGTTCAAAAACGGCATGCCGGGCAGGCAGGCCAACGCTCACCGGGATCTGCGTTTTGCCGAGCCGGAGTTCTGTGTTCAAGGCGCACCCCGCCGCAACGGCATCCGCGAAGGATGCAGCCTCCTGTGCGCTGGATTCGCCGCGCGCAGTGACCGCTATCGCCTGCCAGCCACACATCGCCGGAGCGAGGGTCAGCGATGGAGGGTCGGCTATGGGATTGGCGGAATTTGACACAGGATGAGTTAATTTTCGGTCCACAACAGAATTTGGGTATTGGCCCCCGGCACTTTCCGCACAATTACGTCCACTTGTCTAATCACTTTTCCAGCCTGCCCCTTACTTTGGATGCGCACAACGGGGTCGTGGAACCCCAGATAGCCGGACAAGGATGAGAATTGCTGCTGGGACAAACCCAGGAAATTCAGGGCTTCGGCAACATTTTTGAAGGCTGCTCC
This sequence comes from Verrucomicrobiota bacterium, assembly GCA_026398235.1. Classification (GTDB taxonomy): domain Bacteria; phylum Verrucomicrobiota; class Verrucomicrobiia; order Chthoniobacterales; family Chthoniobacteraceae; genus UBA695. The sequence continues at coordinate 13,670 of JAPLTE010000131.1, read as the reverse complement.
GCCCTTGTTTCTGCTGTCCCGCTCGCGTTCCAGGCGGGTTTTTACAAATTGTTGCGCCCGCTGTTCGCCGATGCCGGGAACCAGCGCGAGCAGGTCGGCCGGCACGCTTTCGAGATCCAGCGGCCCCATGCTGTAGAGCGTCAGGTCGTCTTTCCAGTCAGGTTGCGCCACCAGCGGCCCGCTTCCCTTGATGAGCGGCAACTCCTCCAGACTTTGCAGCGGACGATGGGGCGGATGGTAATCGGGGCCTTCCGGCGCGCCGTTGAGCCGCCGCATGCCGCCCCTCGGGCTCACCCAATCCAGGAGGCAATCCAAAAAAACTTCCCGCTGCTGGAACGTCAGCCCCCGCAGGGCCAGGTATTGTTTGAGGAGTTGAAGCTTTGCCGGATCGCCCCCGGCCAGCAGATAATTCAGATTCAAGCGCGCTCCTTCGCTCTCGATGCTCACGCGATAAGCCCGATCCCGGCCCAAGGAGGCAGTTAAATGCGGGCTGTTTTTCTCTACGCCGGGATGCAGCGCGACCGCCAGACCCGAGTGCGCCAAAGCACGGGCTTCCATGCCGCGATTCGCCCGGCTCACGGCATCGATCCCATGATCGATCACCTTGACCCAGGCGAACACCACGGCTGAAATCAAGAGCAGCGCCCAGACTGCCAGCATCAGCATGGAACCGGAGTGATGGAATGGGGCTGGCCGTTTCATGGGGTGATTTTGACCGGTCCGTTTTGAAGATTCTTCCACTCCACCGTTTGGGCATCTGCTGCCCGGGCTTTGGCCGGGATGGGGAGCACGATTTCGTAAGGGTCCGGCGACGGGTCGCGCCACAGTTTCACGCGGACCAGTGCAGGGCGAGTCTCCGCGTTGGTCCATTTTTCCATCCATTCCGCGCGTGTGGGATCGTAGTAGCGGATCTCCAACCCGCGCACGCCGCGAAACAGCGGGAGCCAATGTTCGCTTTTTTTCGCTTCGATATCTTTGCGCCGCAGCCCGATCTCATATTCCCCGTTTTCAAGCGCTTTGGTGGTCAACGTGACATTCCATTCGCCGGTGGCATGCCGGGTCAGCAGCCCGCTGCCGGGGCGGGCGATCCAGCGCAATTCGTCGCTGGAGATTTCGTTGAACCGATGTGGCTCGCCGGTAATCGCTCCCGAGCGCGCGCTGGGAAGCGCGAGCATCTGCCCCCGCAGATACGCGATGAACGCCGTCTCCAAGGCCCGCTCGCGTTCCTTTTCCGTGGAGACCCGCACCGCCGTAAGTGTCGTCTCGACAAAACGGTAAAGGCTCACCCCCACCAGGGCGAGTACGCAAACCGCCAGCATCACCTCGAGCAGCGTGAATGCGGAAATTTTAGCGTTTTTGGAATACATAGAACGTCAGCACCTTGGATTGTTTGCCCCCGGACTCCCGCCAGAGCGCTTCCAGTTGGATTTCAAAAAGCCCCGCCAATTCTTTTTTATTTTCATCCATCAACCGCAGCGGGACCCGGGACTGCACAAGGGTGATCCCGTCGAACATCCCTTTGAGTTTCTCCTCCTTCTTCGTGTCAAAAAACACCGCGCCGGCTTCGACTTCAGCCATGCGATTTTCCAAGGCCACGCGCGCCCGCTCGTCCCAGGCTTTGGCGCTCTCCACATTGATGCACTGCTCCACGCAACGGGCCAGCGCCAGCACGCCGATGGCGAACACCAGCACGCCGATCATCGTTTCCAAAAGCAAAAAACCGGCGGCCCGGCGGCGGAGTTTATTCATAATGCACCTCCGCCTGAATGGTGAACGGATTGTAGACCGCGCGCCACCCCCCCTTGATTCCTTGGGCGCGGATCTCTGCCGGTTCACATACCCCAGAGGACCAGAAGGTCCAGATCGCGTCCGGAGTCGCCCCTTTTTCGGTCAAGGCCGCAGGGAGATGCAGTTCCAGCGTTTCCCCTTTTTGGATGTTCCTCGTCTGGATCCCTTCCGCCTCGCTCTGGTTGGCCGGTTCTTCCGGACGCAGCCGAACGGTTTTTTCGCGGCCCCAGACCATCACATAGTTGCGTCCTTCCTCCACGCTGCGATCATGGGCTTCCTGCACCATGGCGTCGAAATCGGCAAAGGAATCGTGCTTTGGAGAACCTTTCAAAACGCCCGTCAGGCTCGGGATGGCCACGGTGATCACCAACGCGGCAATGAGCAGCGCCAGGATGACCTCCAGCAAGGTAAAACCGGTTTTCAGGCTGGAAAAGGGTCGCGCCATGGAGGGACAAAATTACCACAAACCGGCAATGCGCAAACAGTTATTAGAAGCAGTGGGATTCCATAACCCTCCCCTTTTGGTGCCGGTTCCTGGTTTTTCCTGTGGGGTTTGCTGTGGAAAAATCCAAAACCGTCCCTTTACAGATGCAGTGGTCGCTTCTAAATAGGCAGCGTGCATTTGCCTATTCGCTCCACTTTGCTGGCCGTAATGGGGGCTTTTTCCAGCGCGCTCTTTGCGCAGGAACTCCCGGATTCCAGTCTCCCCGCGCGTTCGCTGCGTTCTCCCACCGCCCAGCCCACCGCCCTTCCGGGAGCCCGCGCGTTCCCGACTGTTTCGGCGGCCCGCTCGGTGTCCGGCGCGGATGAGATGATTCAGTCCATCGACTTCCCCAATACGGACATCACCCAAGTGCTGCCGTTCTATGAACAGCTCACCGGCAAGAAGGCGCTCTACGACAGCACCGTGCAGGGGAAAATCACCGTGCGAGTGACCAAGCCGGTTTCCAGGCTGGAGGCCATCCGCATTTTGGAAACCGTTTTTGCGCTCAATAATTTTACGCTGATCCCGGGACCCGGCGACATCGTGAAAGTGATCAACACCTCCAAAAATGCCCGGCAATTCAGCATCCCGATTCTTTCGGATGTGAGGCAGTTGCCGGAAGGCAACCAGGTGGTCTCGTTCCTTTTCAAACTCGACTACGCCGACCCTGCCGATGTCAAAACAGCGCTCGACCAGATCGTCGCGCCCACCCCGGCCATCACGAGCATCGTCGCGCTGCCCAAATCTCAGGCGGGCCATCACGAGCATCGTCGCGCTGCCCAAATCTCAGGCGGTTTTGGTGACCGAATATTCGGATGTGATCCGTAACCTGGCCCAGATTGTCGCCCGGCTCGACACCAGACCGGCGGAGGTGGTGAGCGAGTTCTTCCAGCTCCAACGGGCCGACGCGAAGGAAGTCGTGGAGCGGCTCACTAAAATGTTTGAGAAAACTCCTGGCCCAAGCGGCTCCTTGGCGGTTGCTGCCGGTGTGCCGCCCACGCCCGGCGCACCCGGCGTGCCGCTCGCTGCCACTCCCGGCGGAGTCGTCACGCTTTCCGAGGACTCGCTTATCGTCGGCAAGATCAAACTCGAAGCCGATGAACGCACCAACCGCGTTCATGTCGTCACCCGTCCGGTCAATCTTCCTTTCCTGCGCACCCTCATCGCCGAACTCGATGCTGGGCTTCCGCTGGGTGAACCGGCCACGCGCCCGTTGCGCTTTGTTTTGGCGGGAGACGTCCTGGATATCGTGGCCGGGTCTGTCGCCGAGCCGGGGGTGAAGGTGGAAAAACTCGAAGCCGGGGGACGCGCCACGGGCGCGGCGAACCCGGTGGCCAACAGCATGGGGAACCTGGGCGGAGGGTCTGAAACAGCCCGCGGCAGAAATTCCAGCAGCACGCGGGGAAGCTCCGGCGGGATCACCCCCGGCGCTTTCGGCTCGGGAAACATCACCCCTCAGGCGGATACCGCCCCGGAAGGCCGGATCATCCGCAACACCAAGATCATCGCCGACAACCGCATCAACGCGATCATTGTAGTCGGCAACGACGAGATGAAAAGGAAGGTGTTCAAGCTGCTGGATCAAATCGACGTGCGTGCCCCGCAAGTGATGCTCACCGCCGTCATCGGCGAACTTACGCTCAATAATGACGAGGAATTTGGCATCGATTACCTGTTTCACCAAGGCAACCTCAGCAAGCTGGCCAGCTCAGGAACGGCGGGTCTTTCGGCTTCGCTCGGGTTGCCTGCCACGGTTGTCGGCATTGACCGCCTCACCGGGGGCAGCCTAAAAAATATTGTTTCCGCCACGAGCCTTGGATCGGGCGGCGTCACCGCCTTGGTGGGCGTAACCCATTCATTCGATATTATTCTCAACGCGCTGGAATCCACCGGGCGCTTCCGCGTCACCTCGCGGCCGATGATCTTTACCAGCAATAACCGCCCGGCGGTCATCAGCTCAGGCGAATCGGTTCCTGTTCCCGGCACCATCAATAGCAGCTACGGCTATGGCACGACCGGCAACGGTTTGGTGACCACCGCGAATGTCGATTTCATCGATGTTGCACTGAAACTTTCCGTGCTGCCGCTCATTAATTCCGAGGGGGAGGTCACTCTGAAAATCACCCAGGAAGCCAACAGCATCAGCGGGGCCACCGTAATCAGCGGCAACTCCATTCCCAACGTCACCACCCGTTCCATCGATACGACAGTCTCCGTCGCCAATGAAGCCACCGTCGTTCTCGGCGGCTTGGTGAGCGAACAAAAGCAGACCACCAAATCGGGCATCCCGGTGCTGCACCGTATCCCGATTATCGGCCCTCTCTTTGGGAGCACCAAAAAGAACGTGCAGCGCACGGAGTTGATTGTCTTGATCCGGCCCACGGTGACCTGCGGCCCGGTGGAAGCCATCAAGGCTGGAGAAAGGGCAATGGAAAAGACCAATTTCCCGCCTGATCTTGAGGCGTCTATCGACCCGCCCTCGGCCCGCGTGAAAGAGGTCAACAATCCTCCCCCGCTTCAAAAGCCGTTTGTCCCTCCCAAGGCCAGTTTGCGTCAGGAGAAATAAAAGCCAATATGCCACGCAAGTCGCTCCTAGATGTGCTGTTGGAAAGCGGCCTGGAAGACCTTGAAACCGCAAAGGCCCTCGCCGCTTTGCGCACGCCCGGCACCTCGTGGACCAATGAAGTCCTCAACTCGGGCAAAGTCGATGAAGTGCGTTTTACCGAGCAGATCGGGCTGCTTTTCAACACGCCGGTGGAGGCGCTCAATGCCTCGCGCTTTGACCGCACCGCACTCTCGACGCTGCCCAGCCGGTTCGTTTTCAAACATCACATTCTCCCTCTCGCCGCCAACGAGGAGAGCTTGCGCCTGGCGACTTATGACGCCTTCAACGGCCTGGCCCGGCAGCTCGCCGCGCAGCTTGCCAACGGCAAGCGGATCGAATGGGTGCTCGTGCCGCGCACCCAGCTTTTACGCACGATTAAAACCGTGTATGGCGTGGGCGCGGAGACGTTCGAGGAGTTGCTGCAAAACACCCGGTCGCTCGATATGGACGACCACGAGGGGATGGCCACCGACCTGAACGCCGATGCCGACGACCCCGAGGCGTCCGTGGTCAAATTCGTCAACCAGATCATCCGCGAAGCACTCTTTGAGCGGGCCACAGACATCCATGTGGAGCCGTTGGAAAACGATTTGCGCATCCGTTACCGCATCGACGGCATTCTGCATGAAGTGGCGGTGCCCCCGCAATTGCGCGTGCTGCAAAGCGCCATCATTTCGCGGCTCAAAGTGATGGCCCACATGGATATCGCTGAAAAGCGGCTTCCGCAGGATGGCCGGATCAACCTGCAACACACCGGGACCGCCATTGACGTGCGGGTTTCCACCATTCCGACCGTTACCGGCGAAAGTATTTCGCTGCGTCTGCTCAATCGCGACGAGACGCGCAGCTTCGGCTTTGAGCGGCTCGACCTGAGCGAGCCCCAAGCCGATCTCGTCCGGCGCTTGTTGCGCGAGCCCAACGGGATCATTCTCGTCACCGGCCCCACGGGGTCCGGCAAATCGACCTCGCTCTATTCGTTTCTCTCGTCCATCAACTCCGTCGAACGCCGCATCGTCACCATTGAGGAGCCGGTGGAATATCGGTTGCCGGGCGTTTCGCAGATCGACGTCAAACCGGAGATCGGGCTTACGTTTGCCAATGGGTTGCGCGCCATTTTGCGCCAAGACCCCAATGTCGTGATGGTCGGCGAAATTCGCGATGTGGAGACGGCGGAAATCGCAATCCGCGCCGCGATGACCGGCCACCTGGTTTTCTCCACCCTGCACACAAATGATGCCGTGGGCGGCATCACGCGCTTGCTCGATATGGAGATTGAGCCGTTCCTCGTCGCTTCGGTGGTCCGCGCGTTTGTGGCCCAGCGGTTGGTGCGCACGGTCTGCCCGGATTGCGCGGAGTGGATCGAATACCCGGAGGATTACCTTGCGGAAATCGGCTGTCCGATCCCGCCGGGGCACAAATTTCGCCATGGCAAAGGGTGCGAGAGCTGCCGTCAAACCGGTTACCGGGGTCGCACAGCTATCTACGAATTTTGCGCAGTGGGGCAGGGGTTGCGCAACCTGATCATCCAGAAAGCCCCCGGCTCGCAACTCAAAGCCCGCGCCACGCAGGACGGCATGGAAACGCTGCGGCAGGACGGTTGGCGGCGTGTGCTGCGGGGCCAGACCACGATTGAGGAAGTGGTGCGCGTCACGCAATCCGACGAGTTGCTCGCGGAGACGGATTGAGCGAGAGGCCTTGGCTATTCTTACCCGCCCGCGCTCGATTTCAGCACCGCGATGAAGGCTTCCTGTGGAATGTTCACCCGGCCGATGGATTTCATCCGCTTTTTGCCTTCCTTCTGCTTTTCCAGCAGCTTGCGTTTGCGGCTGATGTCGCCGCCGTAGCATTTTGCTGTCACGTCTTTGCGGCTGGCGGAGACGGTTTCGCGCGCGACGATTTTCCCGCCGATGGCCGCCTGGATGGCCACCACGTAAAGTTGTGTGGGGATGACCTCTTTTAATTTCGAGGCCAACACCCGGCCGCGCGCCTCGGCTTTGTCGCGGTGCACGATGCTGGAGAAAGCGTCCACCGGCTCGCCATTGACGAGCATGTCGAGCTTCACCAATTTGTCGGCACGGTAGCCTGCGGGCTCGTAATCCATGCTGCCGTAGCCGCGCGTCATGCTCTTGATCTTGTCGTTAAAGTCGACGAGGATTTCGTTGAGCGGCAGTTCGCAGGAAATCATGACGCGCCGGGTGTCGAGCGACTCCGTGTGATCGACGATGCCGCGTTTGTCGAGGACAAGCCCCATGATGTCGCCGATGTTTTCGTTGGGCACCATGATGAACGCCTTCACGACCGGCTCGCGGATCTCCTCGATGACGCTGAAATCGGGCAGGAACGCGGGGTTATCGACCAGGAGCAGTTCGCCGTTGGTTTTGAGCACCTCGTAAATGACGCTGGGATACGTCGAGATGATGTCCATGTTGTATTCCCGGCGCAGGCGTTCCTGGATGATCTCCATGTGCAAGAGCCCGAGGAAGCCGCAGCGAAAGCCGAACCCGAGAGCGACGGAGCTTTCCGCCTGGTAAACAAAAGCCGCGTCGTTGATTTGCAGTTTGCCCATCGCCGCTTTCAGGTGCTCGAAATCGGCGGTGTTGATCGGGTAAATTCCGCTGAACACCATCGGGTGAATTTCCTGGAAGCCGGGGAGCGGCTCGTCGGCGGGATGATGCTGCTCGGTGAGCGTGTCGCCGATTTTGATTTCGGAGGTGGTCTTGATATTGGCGATGAAATAGCCGACGTCTCCCGCGTTGAGTTGGGAGCGGCCTTCCATCTTGGGGGTAAACACTCCGACATCCTTGATCTCGTAATTTTTGTTGCTGCTCATCAGCTTCACTCCAAGGCCGGGCTGGATGGAACCCGAGGCCATGCGGATGTGGCCGATGACGCCGCGGTAGGTGTCGAAAACCGAGTCGAATACCAGCCCGCGCACGCGGTTGTCGTCCATGACGCGAGGCGGCGGAACGCGCTCTACGACGGCTTCCAAAATTTCCAGGATGCCGATGCCGGCCTTGGCGCTACAGGCGATGGCTTCGTCGCCGGGGATGGCGAGGATCTCTTCGAGCTGCCGCTTGCACGATTCCACGTCGGCGGTGGGGAGGTCGATTTTGTTGATGACCGGGATAATCGCAAGCCCTTGCTTGTGGGCCAGATGGACGTTGGCGACCGTCTGGGCTTCCACGCCCTGGGCGGCATCGATGATCAGGAGCGCCCCTTCGCAGGCAGCCAGGGATCGGCTGACCTCGTAGGCAAAATCGACATGCCCCGGGGTATCCATCAGGTTGAGCATGTATTCCTGCCCGGATTTCGCGGTGTATTTCATCGCCACCGGGTGGGACTTGATGGTGATCCCGCGTTCGCGCTCCAAATCCATGGAATCCAACTGCTGGGCTGTGGACTCACGCATGGAAATTGTGTTCGTCATTTCCAGCAACCGGTCGGAAAGGGTGGTTTTCCCGTGGTCGATGTGGGCGATAATGCAGAAATTACGGATGTGTTGAATGGCCATGAGCGAGCCCCACAGTATGCGGGCGGGCGAGGGGAGCGTCAAGAGGCGAACCGCCGGGACGAAGAGGTAAAAACAATCTGGAACTCTGGAACTCAGGAAAAGATGAAAGGGGCGACCCTCCTGTTTGTGATCCCGAAGGGAGGGACCCGCAAGCCATTCCCGGCCACTCTGTTTACCGGGATGACGCGCTGGGCGCTTTTTTCCCTGTCCGGACTTTCTCCCTTCCCGCAGAAATATTTGTGCCGCGTGTTTTCCTTGGGTTGCGATTCCTAGGGAATCCATCCAATGTCTCTTTGCTTCTATGAGTGCCACTCCCTATCTCGCCGAGTTTTTTGAATTTCTCCGGTTCCAAAGCGTTTCGACCGACCCGCACTATGCCCCGCAGGTTGCGGCTTGCGCCGGTTGGCTGGAGCAGAAATTCCAACGCATGGGGTTGGAGACGCGGGTTTATCCCACCGACGGGCACCCGATTGTGGTCGCCCGCAGCGAACGCAAGCCGAGCCGCCGCACGCTGCTCATTTACGGGCATTACGATGTGCAACCGGCAGACCCGCTCGACCAGTGGACGACCCCTCCGTTTGAGCCGACTTTAAAGGACGGCCTCGTATATGCCCGGGGCGCGACGGACAACAAGGGGCAAATTTTAGCGCACATTTTGGGGGTGGAAAAGACGTTGAAAGAGGCGGGTGACCTCCCTGTAAATGTCATTTTCCTCGTCGAGGGCGAGGAGGAGAGCGGCAGCGAAAGCTTGGGCCGGTTTTTAGAGGAGCACCGGGAGGAGCTTGCGTGTGATTTGATCGCGATTTCCGACACCGGGATGGTGGCGCGCGGGGTTCCGGCCCTCACCTACGGTTTGCGCGGGATCCTTTCCATGGAGGTGAAGCTGCACGGTGCGGAGGGCGATCTGCATTCGGGCATTTACGGCGGCGTGGCACCGAATCCCGCCACGTTGCTTGCGCGATTGCTTGCTTGCCTGCATGACGCCCGTTTCCGCGTGGCGGTTCCCGGGTTCTACGACGCGGTGGTGGAAATCCATGACTGGGAACGGGCGGAGTGGGCCCGGTTGGGGCTGGACGACAATTTTTTCAAACGGACCATTCGCGCCCGGGCATTGCTGGGCGAGGAAGGGTACACCTCGTTGGAGCGGGCTTGGGGACGTCCCACCGCCGAGGTCAACGGGATCGGGGGCGGCTACCAGGGGGCGGGGGGCAAAACCGTTATCCCGCGCGAAGCGTTTGCCAAACTGACGTTCCGGCTTGTGCCCAATCAAACTCCGGCGGAAGTGGAAGCTGCAATTTGCGCCTATTTGCAACAGATCTGCCCGCCGCAGGTGCAGATGGAAATTACGCAGGGGCACGGTGGCGAGCCGTTCCTATGCGATCCCCACAGCCCGGATGCCTTGGCTGCCCGCCGGGCTTTGCGCCGGACGTGGGGGGTGGAGCCGGCGTTGATTCGGGAAGGGGGATCCATCCCGATCCTTCACACGCTCCGCGGCACGCTGGGCGCGGAAATTCTCCTGCTGGGGTTGGCGCTGCCCGACTGCGCCTGCCACGCTCCCAATGAAAGTTTTCCGCTGGAAAACCTTGAGGCAGGCATCCGTCTCAACCAAGCCCTCTTGGAAGAGCTGGCTTGTTCCCGCTAAACCGCTGCGATGCGCAAAGGGGCAACCCTAAAATGCAACAAGCGCTTGTCTTGGACGCAACGCCGACGCGAAAAACCTTAGACAAGGCAAAGCCTTCATCTGCGTGGGAATTTTCGCGCCGTGCGACGGTATTTATTTTCCGCGCTTGACCTTTTTGGAGGGTCTCGCGTTTTTCACGTTCTTGGCCGTGGATTTGGCCGGAGCGCGAAAGATGGCTTCTTCACGGGTAACGCCACCTTCGGCGTCACGCTTGATCAACCACGCGATATAGGCGGAAAATGATTGTCCAAAGCCGCGTTTAGCCGCGATTTGCTGACCCGCTTCGTAAACCGGATCTTCGAGTGTGATGCTTGTACGTTTAATAAGACGTTCCTCCTTAAGGGTTATTGATAAAACGCCGGAAATTCCGTTCTGGATGTAGGAAAAAATCCAAAACGCAAAATTTATATCCCGACATTCGTATCGTGAGTCTTAAAATATTACGAAGTGAGACAATAGTCCAGTAAGAAAAGATGCGTCATTTTACGGAAATGCTTGCCTTGACTCGGCCGAGTATGTATTACCAAATACCATTTTTATGGGCGGTTCAATACGACGGACTTCGATTTCATTACCAGAAGAGATTTTAAAAGCGGGGCAGCGCCTCGCAAAAAGACGCCGGCGCAATTTCTCAAACTATGTGGCCGATTTAATCGCCGCAGATTCTGAAAAATCGGTTGACCCCGCTGGCTTCAGTGATCCAGAGGATGCTGCTTCCCTGGAGGGGTGACTTGGCGGCCTGATTTTTGTTTTTCCAAGCTGGCGCGGTTGCGGGGTAGGGGGCATTGTTTCCTCCAATGGCCACTTTCCCCCTTCTCAAGCCGAAAGGCGTTTTCCGTGTGATCCACACGGCGGACTGGCATTTGGGCAAACCGTTGGCGGACTTGGACCGCACGGAGGAATTCCGCCGCTTTTTGGCGTTCCTGCTCGAGACGGTCCTTGCCACCGAGACCGACGCCCTGGTCGTCGCCGGGGATGTTTTCGATTGTGCCACCCCGCCGCAATCCGCCGTGCGGCTGTATTTCGATTTTTTGGCCGCTCTCTACCATCGCACCCGGTGTGTGGCGGTGGTCACGGCGGGTAATCACGATTCGCCGTCCCATCTGGACGCGCCGCGTGATCTTCTGAATGCACTTCGTGTCCGTGTCGTGGCGGCGCTTGAGCCGGACCGCTCGGGGATGTTGATCCCGCTACCCTCTCCCGAGAACCCGGCATTGGTGGTCGCTGCCGTGCCGTTTCTGAGGGAGCGGGACCTGCGGACCGGCCGAATGGGGCAGAGCGCGGAGGAGATCGAGCGGGACCTGCGGGAGGGGCTGCGTTGCCGGTATGAGGAGATGGCCGAGGCGGCGCGTCCGTGGCGCGAACGCGGCGTGCCGATCCTGGCCACGGGGCATCTGACGGCCCTAGGCGCGAGCACGTCCGAAAGCGAACGGGAGATTCACGTGGGCGGGCTGGGCAAGATCGGTGCCGACGCATTCTCCGGAGCCTTCGCCTATGTGGCGCTCGGGCATCTGCACCGGCCTCAGGCGGTGGGGGGAATGGCGCATATTCGTTATTCCGGCTCCCCTATTGCCCTGAGTTTCAGCGAAGCGGCGGATACCAAGGAGCTGCGGATACTCGATTTCGCCGCCGGGGGGCTTGTTGCCAATGGAGCGATCCCGATCCCGCAATCCCGCTGTTTGGTCGCGTTGCGCCTTCCCCAAGCGGATTGGGAAAAACAACTCCGGGATTTTGTGCCGCCGCCATCGGCTCTGCCGCCGTGGGTGGAGGTCGTGATCGAAGGAGCAAGCAGAACCGGCGATTTGTACAAAGAGATTCAGGGAGCCGCGGAAGGCCGTCCATTTCAAGTCATCAAAGTGACTGCGGAATATGCCGGTGCGGCTGCCGCGCTCGGCCTTGGCGACGCCGCAGCGCAGGAGGAAGCGGAAAACCTGCTCTCCGATCCCAAAGCCGTTTTCCGGCGGCGGGTCGAACAGGAAGCGGGTTTGGATGCAGCTTCGCGCGCTGCTCTGGAAATCGCTTTTGCGGAACTTTACGAGCGCCATCTGGAGGGGGGCTGATTCGCGTAAACTCCTCCTGTTTATCAAGCTGTGTTTATGTATTTTCCTCAGTTCCAGATTGCAATTCGCTCCCGCTGGTTCCTAATTCCTGTTGCCCCTCATGCGTATCCTCCGGATCCAATTTGAAAACCTGAACTCGTTGCGCTCCGGGGAGATCAACCTGGAGCACGGCCCTCTTGCGGAGGCGGGAATTTTTGCCATCACCGGCCCGACGGGGGCAGGCAAATCGACCTTGCTCGATGCGTTGACTCTGGCGCTCTATGGACGAGCCGCCCGGTATGACAAGGAGCCCAACCCGGAGCACATGATGAGCCGCCATACGGGATCGTGCCGGGCCGAGGTGCTCTTTGAAGTGCCGCGCGGTCGGTTTCAGGCCCGGTGGGAACTGCGCCGTGCGCGGGGCAAGGCGGAGGGGAAACTCCAGCCGGCCAAACGCACGGTGGTTGAGGATGGCAGCGGGACGGTGCTCGCGGAGAAAATGGAGGACGCAGACCGGCTGATCGAGGAGTTGACCGGGCTGGATTACGAGCGTTTTCGCCGTTCCGTGCTGCTTGCGCAGGGGGAGTTCACCCGGTTTCTCAAAGCCAAACCGGACGAACGTGCGGAATTGTTGGAGAGCTTGACCGGGACGGCCATTTATTCGCAGTTGAGCGAGTTGGCGTACCGGGAGGCGACCCGCCGGGAGGAAGAACTGGGCATGCGCAGGGAAGCCTTGGGGCGGATGGTTCTCCTCACCCCAGAGGAGCGCGCTTCCAAAGCGAGCGAAATCGAGCGCCTTACGTTGGAGATCGATGGGCTGGCGCAACGGCGGGCAGCGACGGCTCAGCAGATCGAGCATGGCCGACAATTGCTTGCCCGCCTGGGGGAGGCTGCGGAGCTTGCACGCAAGGAAAGCGCGCTTTGTGAGGAGTTCGCCCAAGCTGCGCCGCAACTGGAGCAAGGCAAAGCCCACCGGCTGGCACAACCGTTCCTGGCGTCGCTGCAAACCTGGGAGGCGCTGGAAAAGCAATCCACCGCCGAAGCCGCTCGTGCCCGGGAGGCGCAGAAGGCGGTCGCCGAGGCGCGCCTGGGTCTTGCTTCGGGATTGCGGGGAGCGCGAGCCTTGGCGGAGGTATTCCTTCAAGAAGCGCAAAGGGGGTTGGAGCAATCCGATGCGGTGCTGCATGTGCTGGGAGAGCAGTGGGTCCAAGCGGAAACCGGAGAACGGAATGCCGCCGCACAGGCCCTCAGGGCTGGCGAAACGCTTGCGAAGCTTCTGGCGGGCCGAACAGTGGAGGAGGTCGCCGCCGAATCCAGGAAGCTGGACCAAAAGCGCAACTTGCTTGGCGAACTCCGCACCGCGATGGAAAAGCGGGACAATGCCGCAGCCGAAGCCGCCCGACTTTCCGATGAAGAGGCCCATCTTGTGGAGGAGGTCGAAGCGGCGAGTCACGAAAAAGCAGCCACCCTCGCGGAGATGCAAGCCCAGGGGGAAGTCCTCGAATCGGCACAGGCGTATTTGGAGCAGCAAGAGCGCATCGCCGGGCTGGATGACCAGCGCA
>JAPLTE010000018.1 GCA_026398235.1 Verrucomicrobiota bacterium | reverse complement strand
GATGATCTGGGAGCGGCTCCCCCTCACTCCCTTGGGGAAAGGATTCCCGGCAACCGCGATTCCATGCCCCCGCCTTGGTGCAATCCACGAACCCGGGACTCTGCGGCAACCATTCAATTGCGGCGATTCGTTTTGCTTCTGTGACCGGAATCACTCAGGAGGAACAATTATGAAAAGATCTGTATTTGGCATTCTACAAAGGCGGGATCAGGCGGAACGGGTCGTGGAGCGGCTGAAAAACGCAGGTTTCGTCAGCAGCGATATCTCGATGCTTTTTGCCGACACCGCCGGAACGCATGATTTTGCACACGAACACGCCACCAAAGCGCCGGAAGGAACCGCCACCGGCGGAGCTACGGGTTTTGTCGTGGGTGGGGTGCTGGGGTGGCTTGCCGGGATCGGCAGCCTGGCGATCCCCGGCCTTGGGCCATTCATTGCGGCAGGCCCCATCATGGCCGCCTTGAGCGGAGCCGCCGTGGGAACCGCGATTGGCGGAATCGCCGGCGCGCTCATCGGCATGGGCATCCCGGAATACGAGGCGCGCCGCTACGAGTCGAAAATCAAGGGAGGCAATATTCTTGTCTCGGTGCATGCGGAAAATTCCGAAATGGCCGATCGCGCGAAAGAAATTCTGAAAGCAACCGGCGCGGAGGATATCGCCACCGGCTCTGAAACGGCGGTTCCCGAAGCGGAGCATCCCAAATCCGGCCCGAGTTCCCGGATGGGGGGAACGACGCCACTGTAGCTAGCATTGCAGGAGGGCACGGAATGTGCCCTCCCCTCCCCCGTCTAACTCACCAACCGCAGAATCAGCGGATAGCGGTAGCGGCGACCGTCGTTGGCTGTCACGGCGGCAATGATGATGAGCAGGATGTCCACGAGCCAGATCACGAACAGCAGCGGCAACCCGATCACGATCAAGATGAGGACGGCGGCCACTGCGGCGTAAATCGTGGCGCTAATCTGGGCATTGAGCGCTTCCCGCGCTTGGTCGGCCACAAACTCCGAGCGATCGCGCTTGACCAGCCAAATGATGAGCGGCCCGAAAATATGGCCAAACGGAATAAAATGCCCGGCGAAGGCACTGAGGTGGGCGGCCATGGCCCAGGTCCGTTCTTCCTGGCTGGGGACAGGTGGCAGGGGCGTGGGTTCCGGTGGCGGTGGCGGGATGGGTGGCGTTTCCATTCTGATAATTCGCGCTTGGGGAGGCGGGCGGATGCGGGCTGACTTGCCCCGCCATCCCAGAATCGCCACACGGCATCCGATTTCCCCCTCTTTGCGTGATAATGCGAATGTTTCTTTTCGCCTTTCAAGGGTAAACCGTTCCATGCGCATTTTTCTTCTGGTCGCGGCAGGGTGGGCTCTTGCGCCGTGGGGCCTCGTCCAAGCCGAAGGCGTTTGGCGGCTTGAATCGTCCGAGTCGCTCCCCACCCGCTCCCCGGCCGTGACTCATCGCTTGCTTGCTTTTCAAAATGACCGGGAGTGGCATCTGGTGCGCTTCGACCGGAGCCGGGCCACGTTGCGCGTACTTGATCTCGCCCCTGGAGAAACCGTGGCTGCAGCCGTGCGGGCCAGCGGCGGACTGGCCGGGGTCAACGGCGGCTATTTCAAGCCGGACCGCGTGCCGCTCGGGCTGGTCGTCAGCAAAGGCGTTGCGCTGCACCCGTGGGAATCGTCCAAAATTCTCACCGGCGCTTTGGTCGTGACCGCGCGCGGGGCGAGCCTGGTGCGCAACGCCGAATTCAAGCCGGGGCCGGACCTCCGCGATGCGCTGCAAGCCGGGCCGTTCCTGGTGGACCACGGGAAACCGGTCCCAGGGTTGAACTCCACGCATCGCGCGGAACGGACGGTGCTGCTGGCGGACGGCAAGGGGGTGGTTGCGCTGTTGACCACCGCTCCGGTGAGCCTGGCGGAATTGGGACGGTGCCTTGCCACCCCCGGGCTGCTGCCGGGCACAAAAATCGAACGCGCACTCAACCTGGACGGCGGCAGTTCGACGGCTCTCTGGGTGGCTGCCGATCCCTCCCCCTACTCGCGCCCGGAATGGAAAGCCGTGCGCAATGCCGTGGCCATTCTGGGCAAATAACTACGCGGTTGCTTCCGGCGGTTGCCCGGCCTGCTCTTGCGCTTGCTGTTGCTGCTGCTGGGCGGCCTGCATCATCTCCTGGAGCTGCTGCAATTCCTGCTCGCTGGCATCGCGCATTTCGAGCACTTCCACATCAAACACAAGATCTTCTCCAGCCAAGGGGTGGTTGCCGTCCAAAATGACATGATCCTCGGCCATTTCTTTTACGGTGAAAGGAATCGGGCTTTGGTTGGACTGGAACATGTCCCCCACCTTGATCTCCTGCTTGGGGAGCGCCTCGCGGGGCACTTTCACGTACTTGGCAAAATCGATAAGCCCATACGCCTCCTCGGCTTTCACCTCGACGCGGCCTTTTTGCCCTACGCTGTAATGGACGATCTCCCGCTCCAGGCCGGGGACAATCATCCCCATGTCGGTCATGAACGAGACCGGGTCGCGGCCCTGTGAACTCTCCACGAGAACGCCATCGGAGTCAGTGAGAGTGTAGTGAAAAGAAATGATTTTTTGGGACATGGGAAACCTCAAAGATGCACGATTTAGTCGAGGCCGGAAACGATTTTTCCTAAAATTTCCACTCCGCGTTCCAAATCCGGCTCGGCGGCGCGAGCGCAGTTTAATCGCATTTGGAAGGCCGGGCGGTTCTCTCCCTGCGGTACGGCAAAAAAAGCAGAACCCCCGGCAAACACCACCCCGGCGGCGCGGGCGGCACGGGTGACTTCCGCAAGATACACCCAATCCGGCAATCGCACCCAAAGCATGTAGCCGCCCCAGGGGGCATCCACTTCGGTCCCCGGTGGAAAACTGCGCCCGATGGCTTCGAGCGCAAGCGTCCGGCGGCGCAGGTTGCGCTCGCGCAGCCAGGCGAGGTGGGGATCCAAGCTGTCGCGCGCCAGAAACGTCCGCAACACCACCTCGGAGAGGACGGAACTGTGCAGGTCGAGCTGGCATTTGCGGGCGGCAAAGGCGTCATGCAGTTCCGGCGTTCCCGCCAGGCAATAGCCGACACGCAATCCCGGCGAGACGGTTTTGGAAAAGCTGGTGACGAAGGACACCGTTGAACCGTCGTCAAAGGCCCGGCACGGCTTGGGCGCGCCGCTGTCGAGAAGTTCGGCGTAGATGTCGTCCTCGATCAAGCGCACCCCCGAAGCGCGGCAGATCCCCACCAGCCGCTCGCGATGGGCTTCGGTGAGCGTGGCGCCCGAGGGATTGGAGAGGGAGGTGCAGACCACCAGGCATTTGGGTTTCCAGCGCTCCAGCGCCGCTTCCGTGGCGTCGAGGTCGAGCCCCGCGCCATTGACCGGCAGCGGCAGCACGCGCGCCCCGGCTTCGGCGATCAATTCCAAAAGACCGTAATAGGCGGGCGCTTCACAGGCGACGATCTCGCCCGGGCGCACCAGCACCGAAAGCAGGGCCGCCAACGCCTGGGTGCAGCCGGTGGTTGTCACGATCCGGTCGGAGGCGGCATCCGCCACCCCGCGTTTGGCGAGCCGCTGGGCCAGCAGCGTGCGCAACGCATGGTCTCCCTCCGGGTGGTGGTAGGCGAACATCGCCGCCCCCTCGGAGGCGAACGCCTGCTCCGCTGCAGCGCGCAAAGCGGGAAAGGGAAGGGCATCCAACCCAGGCACACCCGCGGCGAGATTAATCAACCCGGGTTGATCCGCCTGACGCATGAAATCCACCAATCGCGCAGGCGCTTGAAATAAAAACGGCTCGTGCATTCCTCTTGAGGTAGCCAGAAACAACCCGGATGCAAATAGCCTTTTTCGGCTCGTCCCCGGATTTCGTGGAATCGCCGGGCTTTACCGGAGCGGCGGCGGACCGGTTTTTCTCGCGATTTTCTCCCGGCCCAGCTCCAAAATGCGCCTTTCCGCTCGCGTGAGGCTTTGGATTCCTTCCCGTGCGATTTTATCCAGAATCGGGTCGATCTCCCGGCTGATGAATTCGTTCGGGTCCATCCGCTCCTGGCGTTCGCGGGTGCGGCGACGGTCCCTCACAAACCGCTGCAACCAAAACGCCCCGCCGAAGCCCAGCCGCCGCGCATAAAACCAGCCCAGGACAGCGCCGCCGAGATGCGCGACATGGCCAATGTTGCCGCCGAGCCCGCTGAGGGCGAAAAAGAGGGAACTGCCCACCACAATGCGGCCCATCCATTTGGCCTGCATCCGGATGGGGATAATGAAAAAGAGAAGCGCCGTGATTTCCAGCTCCGGCAAAATGGTCGTGAACGCCAGCAGGACGGCACAAACTCCGGCGGAAGCCCCCACGAGCGGAATCGACGCCGACATCCACAGGAGTTGCACGATCCCGCCCACGATACCGCCCAGGAAATAGATCCCCAGCAGATGTCGCGGGCCGCAGACAATCTCCACCTCCCGACCGGCGAAGTAGAGCCCGAGGCAATTCACCAGCAGGTGCAACCAGCCGCCATGCAAAAACATGTAGGTCAAAAATTGCCAGTAAAACCCCTGGGAGATCCCCTCGCGGCTAAGCCCGAGGTAAACTTCCATCCAATTCGCATTGGGCGACATCCAATCCACGCTCCATTGCAGCAGCGAGATCGCCACGTTTGCCACAATGAGCATCGTGACGACCGACATCCCTTCCGCGGACCAGCGGCGGGCAAACGGACTTGATTGGCGTCCAAACTCCATCGGCTTGTTCGGTTGTGGGGGCTCGCTTCTCAAAAGGTATCGGACCGGGTTCGAGCGTTGCGCGGGGAGCGAAGTTCCGATCTCCTCACAATAAACGCAGAGCTAAATTTTTTCCAGAAGCTGGTCGAGATGATCGACGCAGATTTGCGACCAGCTTTCCAGATGGTCGCGGCGGGCTTGCAACTCCTCACGGGAGAGAAATTCCATCTGCGTGATCATCTGTTCGCGTTTGGTCACCTGGTCCGAATCGAGCTTGAAGATGTGGACGACGCCGAGATGGACCTGGCCGACGGCGTTGGAGTCGTCATTGAGCAGGGCGACGATGTGGTTGGAGAACTGGGTATTGAGGTTGAGTTCCTCGGTGACCTCGCGCTGGACTCCTGCCAGGTAGGCGTCCATGTCGAGGGCGAAGAGGTGTTCGTCGCCATCGTTCATATGGCCGCCGATTCCGACGGAGCCTTTGGCCGCCAAGCGTTGCTCGCCCGCTTTTTTCCCCCGCACGTAATGGAGCACCCGGCCGTTGTGGACGAGCAGAACGTAGGGAATGATCTGCTTCAACTCCGGGTTGGTCTCCGCTGCCGGGCGCGCCGTAAAAAAATTGTTTTCCCGCGCCAACAGCGCCGGGAGATAATGTTGCACGTCAAAGGCGAGCCCCTGGAAAGCTCCGAGTTGCTCGAAGAGGGAACGGCGCACCACGAGGATCATTTCATCAGTCATACCAACGAGTGTCGCGGGGAACAGCCCCGGTTTCAATGCGGAAATCGGGCGTGATTGGAACAAGTAAATGAGCCCTGCGCCGACGGGCGTTCCGCCCCAGCTCTCCCGAGTTTTCAAACCCGCACCGTCCCCCGAACAAGCCCACCAAAAGAAAAGGCGCGGGATGGCTCCCGCGCCCGGATCTTTCCTTGGGTGAGGCGACGAACTAAAGCAGTCGCGCCCAATCTACCCCGCGCATGTCGCCGGTTTTCGCATACTGCTGGTGCATCGCGAACGCGGCACACAATGCCTGCGGCGTGTGGCTGTTCGGGAAATAATCCAGGTAGGCATTGAGCTGCTTGCGGTAATCCGGATGCGCGCAGTGGTTGATGATGACGCTCGCGCGCTCATGTGGAGATTTGCCGCGCAAATCGGCGATGCCGTGCTCGGTGATGATCGCTGAAACGGAATGCTCGCTGTGGTCCAGATGGCTTGCGAAGGGAACGATGGAGCTGATGGCCCCGCCTTTGGCCACGGACGGGCAGGTGAAGATCGACAGGTAAGCGTTGCGGGTGAAATCTCCCGAACCGCCGATGCCGTTCATCATGTTCTTGCCCATGATATGGGTGCTGTTGATGTTGCCGAAGAAATCGACTTCGATGGCGGTGTTGATCGTGATCAACCCCAAGCGCCGGACGATCTCCGGGTTGTTCGAGATTTCCTGCGGGCGCAGGAGAATGCGGGAGCGGAAGAACTCAATGTCGTCGTAGATGGATTTGAGGACGTCGTTGCTCAAAGTCAAAGAAGAGCCGCTGGCGAATTTGAGTTTGCCGTTGCGAATGAGCCCGATGACGGCATCCTGGATCACTTCGGTATACATCTCAAACGCCGGGATGTCGGGATGGAGCCCCATGGCTCCCAAGACCGCGTTGGCAATGTTGCCGACGCCGGACTGGATCGGCAAAAATTCTGCGGGCACGCGGCCCGACTTCATCTCGGCGGCAAGGAAGTCGGCGACGTTCTGGCCGATCTGCTTGGTAATTTCGGACGGCTCATCGAAGCCGCCGGTTTCGTCGGGTTGATCAGTCAACACCACGCCCACAATTTTGGACGGATCGACTTTGATCACCGGGCTGCCGATGCGATCGGACGGTTTGTACACCGGGATCTCGCGGCGATGCGGCGGGTCGAGCGGCTCGTAAATGTCATGAAAACCGCGCAATGCCGCCGGATGGTTTGCGTTGAGTTCGATGATGATCTTGTCCGCCAGACGACAAGCAGTAGGAGCAATGCCGACGCCCGAGGTGACGACGATTTCGCCCTCCGGGGTGACGTCGCAGGCTTCGATGATCGCCCAGTTCACTTTCCCGAGAAACCCATAGCGCAAGGTCTGGGCCACCATGGAAAGGTGCATGTCAAAGTAACGCGTTTTCCCGGCGTTGATGCTCTTTCGCATGTCCGCATTGGATTGATACGGCGTGCGAAAGGAGACGGCGTCGGCCAGCGCCAGCGCGCCGTCGAGCGATTTTCCAGTGGAGGCGCCGGTGATGACGCCCACTTTGAACGGCTTGCCTTCGGCATGCAGCGCTTTGGCGCGCTCAGCCAAGGCGAGGGAGACGGCTTTCGGGGATCCCGCAGGGGTGAAGCCGCTGAAACAGATGCTGTCGCCGTGGTGAATAAGGGAAGCCGCTTCGGCGGCTGTGAGTCTGGGCAATGGAGTGGACATAATGGAAAACCGGCACGGGAGGGTTCACCATGCCGTGCCGGGTTGTCGGGTCAGATCGCGCTGGCGGTCAACCCGGTCATGCTAAGGATTAGGTAAGTGGTTGAGATTTTTGGAAGGGGTGGTTATTCGATGCGGACCAAAGCCTGGCCCTCTTGCACCGCGGTGCCTACGGCCACGAGCACTTCGGCGACTTTGCCGGCGCTGGTGGCGTTGATATAGGTGTTCATCTTCATCGCTTCGAGGGTGACAAGGAGATCGCCCTCCTTGACTTCCTGGCCCACCGTGACGTTCACGCCAACGACGTTGCCGCCGAGCGGGCTCGTGACGATGCCGGGACCGGCAGCCGAGAGCACCGAGCCGGAGATGGGTGAAGAAGCAGGGGAGGAGACGCCCGCCGAAGCCACGGGGGCGGATTCGTTGGGCAGCTCGACGGTGACTTCGTAGGTTTTACCTTCAACGGTAATGCGTAAGCGTTTCATGGGAGATTAGCGAAGTTTGTGGGATGAGAAGATATGGCGGCGGCCTTCGAGCGCCCACGCCATACGCGCTGCCTCTGGGGTTTGGCCTGGGTTGATTTGGCGGATGGACAAGATTTTTGCAGGGGCTTCAATGGCGGCATGGATCGCTGCCGCGATGACAGCGATCAGTGCCGGGCTTTCGGCGGAAAGTGAGGATGGTGACGCTTGGCTCATGAGTTTGGAATGCGTTTGGAACCGGCCGGTTCCACCAACTGTGCAATATGGTGGAAACCGGCCTGAGATTCCAGCGATTAGAGCGGGATGTTCCCGTGTTTTTTCGGCGGACGCACCTCGCGCTTGGTGAGGGTGTTGCGCAGCGCGCGGGCGACGACTGCCCGGGTTTCGCTCGGTTCAATGACGTCCGTGACGCTGCCGATGCCGGCGGCTTGATACGGATTGCTGAATTTGGCCCGGTAATCGGCCAGAAGCTCGGTGCGCCGAGCGGCCTTGGCTTCGGGATCGGTGATTTTGTCGAGCTCGCCCTTGTAGAGGATGTTGCTTGCGCCTTCCGCGCCCATGACGGCGATTTCGGCGGTTGGCCAGGCGAAGACGGCATCCGCACCGAGTTCCTTGGAGCACATGGCGATATACGCGCCGCCGTAGGATTTCCGCATGATGACGGTGATCTTCGGCACGGTAGTGGAGGCGTAGGCGAAGAGCATTTTCGCGCCGTGGCGGATAATGCCGCCCCGCTCCTGCTGTTTGCCGGGCAGGAACCCGCCGGTGTCCACGAGGGTGACGAGCGGGATGTTAAAAATGTTGCAGAACCGGATAAACCGCGCCCCCTTGTCGGAAGCGTCGATATCGAGGGTGCCGGCCTTTTGCATCGGCTGGTTGGCGACGATGCCGACCACGATCCCCTGGATGCGGGCGAACCCGATCACGAGGTTTTTGGCCCAGTCCATCTGGACTTCAAAGAAGTCGCCGTCGTCCACGAGCCGTTTGATGACTTGCTGAACGTCGATCGGCATCTTGCCGTCAGCCGGAACGAGTTCGTCCATGCCGGTGTCCTTCGTGTAATCCAGCGGCACCCCCAAATGGTGCGGCGGGTCCATGATGTTGTTGGACGGCAAGTAACTGAGGAGCTTTTTGGCAAGGGCGATGGCGTGGGCGTCGTCGCTGGCGACGAAGTGGACGTTGCCGCTGACGCTGGCGTTGGCCGCCGCGCTGCCGACTTCGTCCATCGTCACGATTTCACCGGTGGCCGCCTTGATGACTTCCGGCCCGCAGATGAACATGTTGGCCTGCTTGTTCACCATGATCTGGAAATCGGTGAGGGCAGGGGAATAAGCCGCGCCGCCGGCGCAAGGTCCGGCGATGATGGTGATCTGGGGAACGACGCCCGAGGCCTCGACGTTCTTGAAGAACACTTTTCCGTAACCGGAGAGGGAACCGATCCCTTCCTGGATGCGCGCGCCACCCGAGTCGTTGAAGGAGATGACCGGCATGCCGTGTTTGATGGCGTAATCGATCGATTCGCAAATTTTCTCCGCGTGCATGTTGCCGAGGGAACCACCCGAGGTGGTGAAGTCCTGGCTGAACGCGGCGACGGGACGCCCGTCCACTTCGCCGACACCGGTAATAACGCCGTCGGCGGGGAGGACTTTGCCGAGGAGCCCAAAGAGCGTGGCGCGATGGGAGGCGTGCATCCCGAATTCCTGGAAGCTGCCTTTGGTGTAAAGGTTGTCCAAGCGCTCACGGGCGGTCATGAGACCTTTTTCGTGCCGCTTTGCGATCTTGTCTTTGCCGCCGAGATCGAGGGCGATTTGACGCCGCTTGCTCAGCTCATCTACGAGGTGTTGTTCGATGGCCATGGTAAATTAGTGGTTGCTGGTTTCGGTGCAGAACTCGGTGAGCACGCCGAAGGTGGATTTGGGGTGGAGGAAGGCGACCTGCTTGCCGTGGGCTCCGGGGATGGGGGTTTCGTGCAGGAGTTTTACGCCTGCATTTTTAGCGGCGGCAAGCTGCCCGGTGATGTCGTCGGTGGCGTAGGCGACATGGTGAATACCACCGTTGGGATTTTTTTCGAGATATTTAGCGATGGGGCTTTCGGGGCTGGTCGGCTCCAGCAGCTCTGGGTGCCGCCCACGTTAAAAAAGGCGACGCGCACCTTTTGCGATTCCACTTCTTCGCGGTGTTCGCAGGTGAGGCCAAGGGCTTCTTCGTAATATTTCACCGTCTCGTCGAGGGATTGAACGGCAATGCCGAGGTGGTCGATTTTATTGATCATGATGAGTCGTGTAAGCGTTAAAAAGTTTTTTGACTGCGGTGGCTGCGGATAGTCTGCCTTCCAGGACGGCTTGTTCAATGCGCGGCCATTGGGCCAGGGTTCCCGGGTTGTTGGAAAAATCGTTCCAAAGCTGCTGGCTGAGCATGTCTTCCATCCAGTCGAGCGTCTGCCGACGCCTGCGTTTTTCGAACTGCCCGCTCTGCAACATGAGGTCGCGGAATTGCTCGACGACCTCCCACGCTTCGCGGATCCCCCTGCCTTCCAAGCTCGAACAGGTGAGCACTTGCGGCCGCCAACCCGGCGTCGTGGAAGTCAGGTAATGCAGGACGCGTGCAAACTCGATGCGCGCCGCTTCCGTGCGCGGGATGTTGCTGCCGTCCGCCTTGGTAATGAGAATGGTGTCCGCCAGTTCGATGATCCCCTTCTTGATCCCCTGCAACTCGTCGCCCGCTCCGGCAATCAAGAGGACGAGGAAAAAATCGACCATGGACCGCACAGTAGTTTCGCTCTGGCCCACCCCGACGGTCTCCACGAGGATCACGTCGTACCCCGCCGCTTCGCACAGCATGATGGTTTCCCGGCTCTTGCGGCTCACGCCGCCCAAGGTTCCGCCGGAGGGGGAGGGGCGGATGAAACAGTTCTCCTCCCGGCACAGCATTTCCATCCGGGTTTTGTCCCCCAGGATGGAGCCGTGCGAGAGGGTGCTGCTCGGATCGACCGCCAACACCGCCACCCGTGTCCCCTGTGCGCACAGCATGCAGCCGAGCGCTTCGATGAACGTGCTTTTGCCCGCTCCGGGCACCCCGGTGATCCCCACGCGGATCGAGTGTCCCGCATAAGGCAACACCTGCCGCACGACTTCCTCGGCCAGCGGCGCGTGCTTGGGCGCATTGCTCTCGATCAGGGTAATGGCTTTCCCGAGCACGGTTCGATTCCCGCTGCGCACGCCCGCAACAAGCTCCCGCGCGCGCTCCACGATCGCGGGATCGGGCGCGCCGCTGGGAATCGGCTGGTTGAGATTGGGCGTGTCTGCCATTCCCCATGATGTACTAGGCCTTGTTGCGCTTGGCCAGTTCAGAGAGCATTTTCTCGGCGGCGGTCGGGATGACCGTGCCGGGCCCGAAGATCGCGGCGGCTCCGGCGGCATAGAGGAAATCGTAGTCCTGCGCCGGGATCACCCCGCCGACAACGACCATGATATCTTCGCGCCCGAGCTTCTTGAGTTCGGCAATCAACTGCGGCACGAGCGTTTTGTGCCCCGCCGCGAGCGAACTGACGCCCACGATGTGCACGTCGTTTTCGACGGCTTGCTTGGCGGTTTCATCGGGCGTTTGGAACAGCGGCCCGATATCGACGTCAAAGCCGAGGTCGGCATACGCCGTGGAAACGACTTTGGCGCCGCGATCGTGACCGTCCTGGCCCATCTTGGCGATCATGATGCGGGGACGACGGCCTTCTTTTTCCGCGAAAGCGTCGGTGAGGCTGCGCACACGGGTGACTTCTTCCATAGCTTCGCCGAATTCACTGCCGTAGACGCCCGAGATCGAGCGAATGACGGCGCGGTGACGGCCATACACGGTTTCGAGCGCGTCGGAGATTTCCCCCAACGTGGCCCGAACGCGGGCGGCTTGAACGGCCAGTTCCAGCAGGTTGCCGGTTTGGGTCGTGGCGGCGTCGGTGAGGGCGGCCAATGCGTGATCCACATCCGCCTGGTTGCGTTCGGCTTTGAGTTTCTGGAGTTGGGCGATCTGCGCTTCGCGAACGGCGCTGTTATCGACTTCGAGCGTGTCGATGGCGGCCTCTTTCTCAAGACGGTATTTGTTGACGCCCACGATGGTCTCGCGACCGGAATCGATCTGCGCCTGCCGACGAGCGGAGGCCTCTTCGATGCGCATCTTCGGCAACCCTTCGTTGATCGCCTTGGTCATGCCGCCGAGCGACTCGACTTCCTGGATGTGCGCCCAGGCTTTTTCCATCAAATCCTGCGTGAGGGCTTCCACGTAATAGGAACCGGCCCATGGATCGACCACGCGGCAAATGCCGGTTTCTTCCTGCAAATAAAGTTGCGTGTTGCGCGCGATGCGGGCCGAGAAATCGGTCGGCAACGCGATCGCCTCGTCGAGCGAGTTGGTGTGCAGCGATTGGGTGTGCCCAAACGCGGCGGCCATCGCTTCGACACAGGTCCGGACGACGTTGTTGAACGGATCCTGCTCGGTGAGGCTCCAGCCGCTGGTCTGCGAATGGGTGCGCAGGGCCATCGATTTGGCGCTCTTCGGGTTGAACTGTTTGATGAGTTTCGCCCAGAGGACACGAGCGGCGCGCATCTTGGCGATCTCCATGAACAGGTTCTTGCCCTGGGCCCAGAAGAAGGAGAGGCGCGGGGCGAAGGCGTCGATGTCGATGCCCGCCTTGATGCCGGTGCGGATGTATTCCAGGCCGTCGGCCAGGGTGTAGGCCATTTCGAGGTCGGCCGTGGCGCCCGCTTCCTGCATGTGGTAGCCGGAGATCGAGATCGAGTTGAACTTGGGCATGTTCTTCGAGGTGAACTCGAAGATGTCCGCAATGATCCGCATCGACGGCTCGGGCGGGTAAATGTAGGTGTTGCGCACCATGTATTCTTTCAGAATATCGTTCTGAATGGTCCCGGTGAGGAACTCCTGTTTCACTCCCTGCTCTTCGGCGGCGACGATGTAGAAGGCGAGCACGGGAAGCACCGCGCCGTTCATCGTCATCGAGACGGAAATCTTGTCGAGCGGGATCCGGTCGAAGAGCGCCTTCATGTCCAGCACGCTATCGACGGCCACACCGGCCTTGCCGACGTCGCCGACCACCCGGGGATGATCGCTGTCGTAGCCGCGATGCGTTGCCAGGTCGAAGGCGACCGAGAGGCCGCGCTGACCGGCCGCGAGGTTGCGGCGGTAGAAGGCGTTGGACTCGGCGGCGGTGGAGAATCCGGCGTATTGACGGACGGTCCACGGCCGGGCCACATACATCGTCGCGTACGGCCCGCGCAGGAACGGGGCGATCCCGGCGGTGTAGTTCAGGAGCTGGTTCCCGGCGAGGTCTTCGGCGGTGTAGACGGAGTTGATGTCGATCTGCTCCACGGTGCGCCACACGGCGGGCTGGGGAGCGGCGCTGAGGGGTGCCGGGGCCGGCACTTCAAGAGTGAGCGTGCTAAAATCAGGTATCGTGCTCATTTAGAGGATTCCAAGCTGGGTTGCGATGCCGCTGAGAACCTGGAAGCAGTTCGAGCGGATGTGGATGAATGCGTCAACGCCGACGGCTTTGAAAGCGTCGATCTGTTCGGCCGGGTAACCCGCGACCACAACGAAGAGCCCCGCGGCCTTGAGCTTGGGGACCAAAGCGGGGACAATTTCAGGGTACGTGTCGTCCGTGGAGCAGACGACCACAACAGAAGCGCCGGAGCCGGTGGCGGCAGCGGCGGCTTCATCGACGGTTTGGAACCCGCGATTTTCGAGCACCTCGTATCCGCCCGCCTGGAAGAAGCCGGTGGAGAAATCCGCGCGCGGCTTGTGCTGGCGCAGCGGCCCCATGTTGGCCAGGAAGACTTTCTTTTTGTCCGACCCGCTCACGGCGGCGCGGAGTTTTTCAAACGGCTCGGCCCCGCGAACAGGTTGGAGCGTTTCAATCGACGCGAGCGAAGGATGGTTTCCCTTGCTTTCGTCGTGATGCCCCCCGCACTTGCAAGGCGCTTCTTTGCTCGGTTCGAGCGGCTTTTCCGTCGCGTTGGCGTAAACGTTGACACCGATCAGGGAAAGACGACGCTGGGCGACCGCTTCCGCTTTCTTCGCGGCGACGGCCTTGACCTGCTGCTGCGGAATTCCGGCTTCGAGCGCCTTCACCATGCCGCCCGCTTTTTCGATCTGCTGGAAGATCGCCCAAGCTGCGTTGGCGAGCTGCGCGGTGAGCGTCTCGACATAGTAGGAGCCGCCACCCGGATCGACGACGTGGTCGAAATGGCATTCTTCGGCGAGGATATATTGCGTGTTGCGGGCGATGCGCTTGGAGAAATCATCCGGCGTGCGGACGACATCGTCAAACGGGCTGACCACCAGGCTGTCGCAGCCGCCGGCCACCGCGGAGAACGCCTCGGTGGTGGCGCGCAGCATGTTCACATACGGGTCCAGCTTGCTCTTGCTCCAAAGCGAGGTGCTCGCGTGGATGTGCATTTTTTGCGATTCGGCATTGCCGCCGCAGGCCGCCACGATGCGCGACCAGAGCAGCCGCGCCGCGCGCAATTTGGCGATGCCGATGAAGAAATCCGAGCCCATTGCGAAGCCGAAGGTCATCTTCGGAGCGACGGCATCCAGTTTTGCGCCGCGCTTTTCCGCCTGCCGGAAATATTCAACCCCGGTTGCAAGGGCAAAGGCGAGTTCCTGCACGGCGTTGCCGCCCGCGCTATTATAAATACGGGTATTGACGGCGATCTCGGCCTTGGCCAGTTCGTCGAAAGCCGCCTCAAGCGGCGTATCGAGCGTGCCGCGCACGAGGCGACCCAGCGGATCAGCGCCGGATGCCCCCGGGCATTCCCGATCCATTCCCCATTGGTTGCTGGTCTTGGTGCCACGCACGTAAGGCGCTTGCCCCGGCAGGGAGCCGAGATGCTGCAACCCTTCCAAATCTTCCTTGCGGTAGATCGGCTGGATGTCGAGGCCTTCAAAAGTGCGGGTGATGAGTTTCTTCTCGAAGGGGGCGCCTTTCAGGGTCGCCTCGGCTTCGGCTTTCCAATCCGCATAGGATGGAACCGGAAACTCCTCAAGAGTGAGTGGGCTATTTTTGGTCATGAATTACTTGGCTTCTTCCACGGTGACGCTGTGGAGCGCCCCGTCGATGTTGAGAACGTATTTGCGGCCCACGGCAGCAGTCGCGGCGGCGCTGGGCGCGGCGGCGGGCTTGGCGGGAGCGGCCGGTTTTTCGCCTTTGAGCACTTTTTCGAGTTCGAGCGGGAACATCGCCCAGAGGACGGCGTTCTCGTCGCTGTCGTCGAACCCCTTGGCTTTCAACTCGGCTTTGAGTTTCGGCATGCGGGGCTCGAGCAGATCGGCGTTGCGAACCTGAACGGGCTGCTGGCCGGTGCGCTTGATGACTTCGGCGAGCACTTCGGGGTCCACCGGTCCGGGAGTGCGGCCATATTTGTTGAGCGCGATGTCCATGGCGGGCTGGGAGATCATCTTCCAGCGGCCAAACTTGACGTTGAGCATCGCCTGGGTGCCGACGATCTGCGAAGTCGGGGTGACGAGCGGAATCCACCCGAGCGCTTCACGCACGTAAGGGATTTCAGCCAACACTTCCTCATACCGATCCGACATCCCCTGCTCCTTGAGCTGGTTGCGGAAATTGGAGAGCATCCCGCCGGGCACCTGCCATTGCAGGATGTCGGCGTCGGTTTTCTCGTTGTTGGGGCTCGTGAACGCGCTCAGTTCGCCGTACACCTTCTCCAGGTGCTCGCGGATTTTCGGGAATTTGCTGGTGTCGTAGTTCGGACGGCGGTCGCTGCGGTCCAGCATGGCGAGCATCATCATCATGTCCGGCTGGCCGGTGCCGTTTGCGAACGGAACGTTGGCCACGTCCACTGCGTCCACGCCGTTTTCAATGGCGGCGTAGTAGGCCGCGCCACCGAGACCGGCGGTGTTGTGGGTGTGGATGACGACCGGAATTTTCACCTTCGCCTTGAGTTCTTTGACGAGCGCGCCTGCCGTGGAGGGGGAGATCAGGCCGGCCATGTCCTTGATGCAGATCGAGTCGCAGCCGAGCTTTTCCAGTTCCTGTCCCATCGCCACGAACGCCTCGAGCGTGTGGACCGGGCTCGTGGTATAACAGATGGTGCCCTGCGCATGCTGCCCGGCCTTTTTGACAGCCTTGATGCAGGTGACGAGGTTGCGCGTGTCGTTGAGCGCGTCGAAAATGCGGAAAATGTTCATCCCATGCTTGGCGGCGCAGGCGACAAAGGCTTCCACCACGTCATCGGGGAAGCTGGTGTATTGGACGATGTTCTGGCCGCGCAGGAGCATCATGTGCGGGGTCTTGGGAGCGAGCTTCTTGAGCGTGTCGAGGCGGTCGAACGGATTTTCGCCAAGGTAGCGCAGGCAGGAGTCGATGGTCGCTCCGCCCCAAGTTTCGAGCGCTCCAAATCCGACAGAATCCAGATCGGCAGCGATCGGGATCATCTGTTCGGTGCTCATGCGGGTGGCTGCCAGCGACTGGTGGCCGTCGCGGAGGGTGTTGTTGTTAAAGATAACCGGTTTCATGGAAGAGATCGTATTGGGCTGCTATTAGAAGTGAAAATAGTAGAAAATTGGTGCGTGCGGCTGTGCATGGTTTGTCCAGCACGAACCAAATCTTGTTTGACCGAAAAGGAATCGTAGGGCAAACGGGCTTTTCGCGCCACGGGAAAGTTTACCGGGTCGGGGGGAACTCCCGCGCTCTCCGCAGTCGCGCCGGTGGATCGGGCGCTCCGCGCACGATCGGGACGGCGTCCCCCTCGCCAACCGCCGTTCTTAACCCAGCAAATC
Source organism: Verrucomicrobiota bacterium (assembly GCA_026398235.1). Taxonomy (GTDB): domain Bacteria; phylum Verrucomicrobiota; class Verrucomicrobiia; order Chthoniobacterales; family Chthoniobacteraceae; genus UBA695. Next base: position 5,265 of record JAPLTE010000018.1, on the reverse strand, counting down.
GGGCCGGTTTTTCTGTGTTTTTTCCAACGCTTTCTGCCGACGCCATTGGGCAATCGCGGCATGGTGGCCGCTGAGCAGCACATCGGGAACCGTCCACTCCCGGAACGTCAGGGGCCGGGTGTAATGCGGGTATTCCAACAACCCTTGGGAAAACGAATCTTCTGCGGCGCTGGCTTCATCGCCCAGCACGCCGGGGAGGAGCCGCACGACGGCATCGGTCACCACCAAGGCGGCAATGGCCCCGTTTGTGAGGACATAATCCCCAATGGAAAGCTCCTCATCGACCAAATGATCGATCACCCGCTGGTCGATCCCCTCGTAATGTCCGCAAAGCAGGATGAGATGGGGAGCCTGGGAGTAACCCGCGGCGATCTCCTGCCGGAACGGCCGTCCGGCGGGAGTCATGAGCACCACCCGGCTTTCCGGGGTTCGGAGGGATTCCACGGCGGCGAAGATCGGCTCGCATTTCATGACCATCCCCTGCCCGCCCCCGTAGGGCGTGTCGTCGGCGACGAGGTGTTTGCCCGTCGCCCAGTCCCGGATGTTATGGACGCGCAACGTGGCGAGCCCTTTCTCCTGGGCACGTTTCATCATGCTCTCGGCCAGCGCGCCTTCGCAGAGTTTCGGGAAAAGGGTCAGGATATCGATGCGCACGAGTCAAAACCTAGCAGAAGAGAATGCGCGCGCAGCGAAGCTTCGCTATTTTTAGACAGGATGAACAGGATTTTGAGGATTACAGGATTACGCCCGTAGCCTGCGAACGCCCGTGAGCAACTGTAAACCCTGATCCGAAAATCCTGTAAATCATGTCAATCCTGTTAATCCTGTCTAAAATTGCCCAGCTCCCCAACTCCAAACGGTGTTGAATCAACTAGACGCACAACAGGCCGGATCGCGTGGGCGACCCGGCCTGTGGACAATTTTCAGCCGAACTTAGGAAAGGCGCGAGGCGAGCAGTTCGCGCTCGAACACGAGTTCCTTCGGCAGTGTCTTATACAGCTTGAGGAACATCTCGTTCTGGAGCAGCAGCTCGTTCTTCCACTCTTCCTTGTCGATCTTCTGGCATTCGGCGAACGTCTCGGCGGTGAAGTCCTTGAGTCCTTCAATGTCGAATTCTTCCGCCACCGGCATGCGGCCCACGGCGGTTTCGACTGCCTTGGCGGTGCCGTTGCACCGTTCGACGATCCACTGGAGCACGCGCATGTTTTCGCCAAAGCCCGGCCACATAAAGTTGCCGTCTTTGTCTTTGCGGAACCAGTTGACGTTGAAGATCATCGGCGGATTGGCGATCTCCTTGCCCATCTCCAGCCAGTGGCCGAAGTATTCGCCCATGTCATACCCGGCGAACGGCAGCATCGCCATCGGGTCGCGGCGGACCTGGCCCATGCCCCCCACGGCGGCGGCGGTCATTTCCGACCCCATGCTGGCGCCGATGTAAACCCCGTGGCTCCAGTTGAAGGCTTCCATGATGAGCGGCATCGTGGTGGCGCGACGGCCCCCGAAGATGATGGCGCTGATCGGCACCCCGTGCGGGTCGTTGGCTTCCGGTGCGAGCACCGGGTTGTTGGCCATCGGCGCGGTGAAACGGCTGTTCGGATGCGCGGCTTTTTCTTTCGAATCCGGCGTCCACGGGTTGCCCTTCCAGTCGGTCAACTTGGCAGGCACAGGGCCGTCTTTGCCTTCCCACCAGACGTCGAGGTCTTCGGTAAGGGCGACATTGGTGAAGATGGTGTCCTTGGACGCGGAGATCATCGCGTTCGGGTTGGAGTTCATGTTCGTGCCGGGAGCAACGCCGAAGTAGCCCGCTTCCGGGTTGATCGCGTAGAGACGGCCGTCGGGGCCGGGGCGCATCCAGGCGATGTCGTCGCCGATCGTGGTGATCTTCCAGCCTTTTTCCGCATATTTGGCGGGCGGGATCAGCATCGCGAAATTGGTCTTGCCGCAGGCGCTCGGGAACGCCGCCGCCACGTAGTTCTTCTTGCCTTCGGGCGATTCGACGCACAACAGCAGCATGTGCTCGGCCATCCACCCTTCGTTGCGGCCCAGGAAGGAGCCGATGCGCAGGGCGAGGCATTTCTTGCCCAGCAGCACGTTGCCGCCGTAGTTGGAGCCGAGGGAGATGATGGCGTTGTCGTGCGGGAAATGGGCGATGTAGCGACGGTCAGGGTTGACGTCGAGCATCGAGTGGGTGCCGCGGTTGAAGTCGTTGCTGTCGCCGAGGTGCTTGTAAGCCACCGCGCCGATGCGGGCCATGATGCGCATGTTGAGCACGACCATGATGGAATCGGTGACTTCGATGCCGACTTTCGTCAGCGGCGAACCGGCCGGGCCCATGAGGTAGGGGATCACATACATCGTGCGGCCCTTCATGCAGCCTGCGAGCATGCCGTTGAGCTTGGCATACATATCGGCGGGAGCCGCCCAGTTGTTGGTCGGGCCGACTTCTTCCTTGCGAGGGGTGCAGATGAAGGTGAGCTGTTCGACGCGAGCGACATCGTTCGGGTTGGAACGTCCGTAGTAACAGCCAGGAAGTTTCTCCTGGTTGAGCTTAAGGAGGATGCCTTCCTTGACGGCGAGGTCGTACAGGTAGGTTTTTTCCGCCTCGGAGCCGTCGATCCAGAAAATCTGGTCGGGCTGGGTAAGTTCCGCCGTGGTGCGGACGAAATCGAGGACGGCTTGATTGGTGGGCTGTGTGGTGCCGAAGTTCATAGTTTCTTGGTTTTTTTTCGCGGGAGACTCTGGTGATCGAGCGGGCAGCGGACTATGCGTTTTTTGCCCTTTTCTCACCGTGAATGGCTAAAATGTCTGGTTTTTTGCGATTTGACCAGACCGCTTTTGGGGAAATTTCGCTGAGCCGGTGAATTTTTCTCCTTTGGCGCTCTCCTTTCTCTTGCCCAATCGCCCTCCTGCCGGGCTTCTCCTTCTGGGAGGAAAAGCCCGGCTGAAGCCGGCCTGTCTCTCCTCACCCCTCTGTTTGCGTAGGGATATTACGCTGTGAAAACCCGGTCCACCGGGCGATCATGATCCTCCATCGGCAGGTGCGGCACCAATTGCTCGGCGAAGCAGATCCCAAACGTGGGGGAACCAAATGCCGCATGCGCAAGCAACCGATCATAATACCCTTTGCCGCGCCCCATGCGGTGCCCGTCCGGGGTAAACGCCATGCCGGGCACCAAAAGCAGATCGATTTCGCCAAAACCGACCACGTGCTCGTCCCGGTGCGGCGGTTCCAGCAGGTTCCAGCGCGTGGATTCCAGCAAAGCCTCGCGGCTGGGCACGCGGATAAACACCAAATCATCCTCCTGAATGCGTGGGTAACAGACAGCCCGATCCCCCAACACCGCCCAAAGCAGGTCGATGTTCGGCTCAGACCCCAGGGGCGAAAAAAAGCCGACGGTGCGGGCGGCGCTCCACTCCGGAGTGTGCGCCACAGCACGACAAATGGCGGCGGATTTCTCCGCCTTTGCCTCGGGAGATAAAGCCGCAATCCGCACGCGGACCGCTTTGCGCAGTTCCGGCTTGGTCACGTCAAAGGTCGCAATGGCTGCCGTCGCAAGTGGGAGCGCTCCCGGTCTGCTTGCAATTACAAAGCGCCATTTTGGTGGGTTGCTCCACGACCAGTTTCTGGGGACGGAACTCTGTCCCTTTGTGAGCCCCGTCACAGAACGGCTGCCCTTTGGAGTCGCCACAGGAACACCAGTAGTAAGTCCCCGCAGCCAATTCGATCACCGCCGGTTTTTTCTCAGCTATGTTTCCTTTGCTCATAAGCCTCCCGAGTTCATTCCGAATCCCGCAAAAGTCAAGGGTTGGATTCCTCGGAACGATTCGCGAGGGGGGCTGTCGATCCCCTTGGGTTGAAAAAGAATTTGAGGGGTTTGGACCAACCCGGTGTCTTATCCCTTGCAGACGGTCAACCCCGCTGCGAAAAATCCTAAATATCATGAAATCTCTACTCACCCTGGCCGCAATGGCCGCGTTTGCTCTGAGCGCCTTCGGCGAACCTGCTCCCGCCAAAGCGGATAAATCCCCGTGCTGCAAAGGGGATTGCAAAACAAGCTGTTGCAAAGCCGCCGCCGACAAAGGCAAGAAATGTTGCGGCGACAAGTGCGCCTGCGCTTGCTGCAAATAACCAATCCATCCGGCGCGGGGGACATCCCTTCGCGCCGGATTTGACCCATGGATTCTCATTTTTCTTTCAACCTCCACGCTTGGCAGGCGGAGGTGACTCCGCCCCCACGTTTCCAGGCCGAAGTGTGGCAGCGGATCGCCGCCCGCGCCTCCACCCGTCGCGGTTTTCTGGAGGGGTGGTTTGAGCGACTCGTTCTCCTGCTGCCCCGCCCTCATTGCGCGGCGACACTGGTCGCGGCGAGCATCGCGCTGGGACTTTGCCTCGGCTATGTGGCCGGGGGTAATGCCCGGTCTGTTGCATCGCAAGAAGGGCGGGCGCTTTACCTGGCTTCCATCAGTCCTTTAAATCACACACAATCTCCCCTGGAATGAACAAACGGTTTTGGCTGGCAGCCCTTACGGTTTTGATGGCGGTTCTTGCCGGAACGCTGGCTTTTTTGGCTTGTTACCGGGCTGTCCCAGCCTGCTGCCGCGATGCTCATTCCAGCAAGGAATTGGGATGGTTGCGACACGAATACCATCTCTCCAGCCCCCAATTTGAACGGATTGAGAAATTGCACGCCGATTACGCCCCGCGCTGCGCCCAAATGTGCCAGCGGGTGGGGGCTCAACGCGCCCGCCTTTCGGCCTTGATCCAGGGTGCCCACGAAACCTCCCCCGAGGTCGCCGAAGCCCTGAAGACCACGGCGGCACTCGAATGGGAATGCCGACAGGCGACCCTTTCCCATGTTTACGCGGTGGCGGCGGTGATGACCCCCGAGGAAGGACGCCGCTATGTGGCGACGATGTCCGCCTCCATCGTCGCGCCGAGCGCCCTGGGAAAAACGGGGGATTGCGCAACCAAAGCATGCAACATGGCGCATCTGCAATGACCGCGCCTTCCACCGAAGACGCCGATTGCATGGTCCGTCTGCGCAACGGGGACGATTTGGCGCTCAACGAGTTAATGCAACGGTGGCAAAAGCCGCTCGCCACGTTTCTCTTTCGCTACACCGGCAACGAAGCCTCAGCCCTCGATCTCGCACAGGAGACCTTTGTGCGCATTTACGAAAACCGCGCCTCTTTCCGGGGCGGCCCGTTTTCCTCCTGGCTGTTTTCCATTGCAGCCAACCTGAGCAAAAACCACGCCCGGTGGAA
>JAPLTE010000106.1 GCA_026398235.1 Verrucomicrobiota bacterium | reverse complement strand
CGAAGCCAAGGCATTACCAAGCTGGAGCTTGGTAACGAGGACAACGCATTGGAAAAAAGGAACAGAGAATCTGGAATTCAGGAAAAATGCATCCATAGATTTCGCAGATTTACACAGAATTTTTAAACGGGAAAACTTCTCCTGGTTTCCTGATTTTTTTCCTGAATTCCTGAGTTCCTGATAATTTTAGATGCATTTACCTGCCCTCATCGAAGCCGCTTGAGAAATCCGGGCAGGCACATTACGCTTTGCAGCCTCATGCACCGCTGGATTGCCTTTCTCTGCTGCGCTTTTGCCGCTGCCGTGAATGCGTGCCTCCAGTTCGTCGTGAAGGTGCACGAATTGCTGAAACGAGTGGAATCGCTTCCTGCCCGCATCTCCCAATTTTCTTTGCATGCGCACCATATCACTCGCTGAGCGTGCCAATGCGGGGCCGAGGGGTAAGGGCCAAATGCCCAGCAGGAAGCGAGACAGTAGGCAAGAGCCGGGTTGGATTCATGCAACCGGCTTGCTCCGGGATTCCCTTGCTGCTCTTTCTGTGTATTGTAGCCGGCGATGAATCTCCTTTTGCCCATGCTCCTGGCTGCCTGCCTTGTGCTGATCCAGTGCCTTGCGGGCGGCACGCGGCTGGTTTACAGTTTCCCGGCTTATGGGCTTGCGGCGGCCGCGGCGGTTTTGTCGCTGGTTTGGGTTCGCCGCCCCATCACGAAGCCTTCCTGGGCTTGCCTGGCTTCCACGCTTCTGCTGGCGGGCTATGTTTTTGGGCGGGCATGGGTTTCCCCCATCCCCTACCTGGCGCGAACGGATGCTTTCATGGTCGCCGGGGCGCTTCTGGTTTATTTATTGACCACCCTTTACCTCACCGACTCCCGCCCCCGGCTCTGGATTGTCGCCGCGCTGCTGGCCGTGGCCGCTCTGCATCTTTATGTCGGCCTTTACCAATTCCGCGAGCAGAATGGGTTTATGCTGTTCGGATTCTTGCGGGGGGACGACTCCTGGCGCGCCAGCGGGATGCTGATTTCAGGGAATCATCTGGCCGGGTATCTGGAAGCGGTCGCCCTGCTTGCTTTGAGCCTCACCCTATGGAGCCGGTTACGGCTCGGGTTCAAGATGCTCACCGGCTATGCCGTGGGGCTTTGCTATCTCGGCGTGATTTTGAGCGGCAGCCGCGGGGGGTATTTGAGTTCCCTTTTGTCGCTTTTGGCTTTCGGGATGCTCTGCGTCTGGGTTCTCAGCATCTATAAACCGCAGAAGGTGACCCCTTTTTTGCTCGGCGCTGTGTTGGTGGGATTCCTGGCGCTTTACCCTGCGCAGTATGCAATGAGGCATAATACGTTTCTTAAGGAACGGCTACAGCGGCTCTCCGAGTCGTCCAAGGATGTGCGGGTTTATAATTGGCTGGCGACCTTGGATCAAGCCAGGTTGAGCCCTCTGTGGGGCACCGGCGCGGGCACTCACCTTTACTATGGACGCCTCTTCCGGCGGCCCCAAATCCAGGCCGATCCCATCCACTCGCACGGCGATTACCTGGAACTGCTCGCCGAATACGGAATCGTGGGCGAACTCCTCGCGATCGCGTTCCTCTTCACCCATCTTTTCAGAGGCCTGCGCTCCATTCAGGTCATCACCGTGCGACGCCTCTGTAACGCGCTCACCACGGCTCGCAGCGACTCCCTCGCGCTGGCCATGGGGGCCACCGCCGCAGTCGTTGCCCTTCTTGCTCATTCGGTGGTCGATTTTAACATGCACATCCCGGGCAATGCCCTCCTCTTTGCCTTTGTCTTTGGGATTTTGGGCAACCCGGGAATCAACCGGCCCGAACGCGTCCATTCCTGGATCTCGGGACCTGTCCTCCTCCGGGGAGGGGTTGCGGTCCTCGGGATCGCCACCCTCTGGGGAATCTCCGCCAGATACCCGGGCGAAGCCTGGACCGAAAAAGCCCGTATTGCCCTGCGCAATAACGACTTCCAAGGATGCCTTCAAAAGGCCACGCGGGCCATCAAAGCCGACCCGTCCAATTTCTACCCCTTTTTCTACCAGGGGGAAGCCAACCGGCTCATCGGCTTCAGAATGCATAGCCCGGCATTGCGGGACGTTTTTTTTGATCGGGCCATCCTCTCTTTCCGCAACGGCTTGGAGCTGTTTCCCCAAGAGGAGGCCACCCGGCTCCGGCTCGCGCAGGCATTGGATGGAGCCCGCCGCTTTGATGAAGCCGAGGCGGCTTACCTCGAGAGCATCCGCTGGGACCCCAACCTCGGGGTGCTCTATGCTTATTATGCCGCGCACCTGGAGCTGAGGGGCCAGCCGGAGGCGGCAAAAAAATGCCGGGAGACAGCCCAAAGCCTCGGTGCGCCAAACGCCCACACGATTGGCAAGGCGGAAGTCGAGTCGATCCTCAATGCCGATCCGGCCAAAACAGGCCCGAACGAAGCCGCTGCCCCTCGATGAATAGGGGTTTCCTGCCAAAAGATTTGGTTGAATAAAAACAAGCGACGCCCTATAAACAAGGCTATCACCCCTCCTCATGAGGCCCACACTCCCCGTGATTGACGAAACAACGCCCATTACAACCTGATATGCACCTCCCTTCCAAACTGCTCATAGTGCTTGGTATTTTCTGCTCGGTTGCCCTGCCAAGAGTTTACGCTGATTTAAAGGCGGACATGGCCGCGCTTTCCACTCCCGAGGAGAAGCTGGTCTTTCTGCAAAAACATACTGGGGAGGATGCCTCCACAGATCTCGCTGCCGCGCTCATCCAATCCGCCCCCCCAGACGCCCAGAAGGAGATCGCAATAAAAGTGGCGCAACTGCTTGCAGGAACAGGCAATCCCGCCGAGGTGGCAGCGAAGTTGATCAGTCAGCTTCCCGGGGATGTAGCCGCCCAAGTTGCGGGCTCGATCATTCTCGGTATTGCCAAAGATTCCTCTCAAATCCCGCAGATCACTGCCGCAGTGCTCGTGTCTCAACCGGAAACCATCCGCAATGCCGCTTCCATTACAGCAGAAGTCATTGCAGGGGCTCCCCTCGAAATCGCCAGCAAGATCGCCGCTGAAATTGGCAAACAATATCCCAAGCTCATTGAGCAAGTGCCCCAGATCGCCGCAGAAATGACGCGCGCCCTGCTAGCCAAGGGAAAAGATGAGCAAACCCGCACCCCGATCGGCGAAACCATCGCTGCCTTGACCTCTCTGCTTCCAGATGCCACGGGCCAGAATAAAGAAACCGTCCTCAACATCGGCAAGGCCATTTCCGAGGTGCTTTCCACCACGCATCCCAATGTGGCTGCGACAATTGTGATCAAGACTGCAGAAGCAATGTACGCGGCGGCGGGGGACTCCACCTCCACGCCGACGACGATCACGAATTTCGAGAATACTTTCAATAGCAACTTGACCGACGCAAACCAGAAGCAACAACTCTCCAGCGCGGTTGCGCAAATCGTTCAGGGAGATTCCTCAGTTAGCATTCCGCTCGTAACTTCAACCGAAAACATGCCCGGGCAAGCCTTCGGCCATTCTGAAGAAACGACGAAATTCACCTACGACTCGCTTGTTCCGGCGGAAACGAATGTCTTGCCCAAATAGCCTCGGTTTTTAAATGGCTGGGCCAGGCGCGACTTGCCACGCGCACCAGATCGCCCTTGGGGAGAGCAATCCCCATGGAAAATCAACGCGATCGAACCACGGCGTCGAGTTCGATCTCGAAAAGGAGGTCATCCCGACAAACATCGGAATGCATCCAGGTAAGGGGCATTTTTTCCAGGCAGTTTACCCTTAGGTACTCAGCAAAAGCCGCCCCATCCTTGGGGTCTTTAAGATAGGCAATGGCCCGCGTGCAATCGCTCCAATCCATCTGGCGCGAGCGCAAAATAACGGCGACCACTTGCATGGTGAGTTCGATCTGGGCTGCTGGATTGTGCTGGATTGCCCACGTGCGCGGTCGCACCGCCCGGCTCGATGCTGGCAGTCCCGGAGACATACAAAGCGCGCGCATCGGCCCGCTCGATTTCAATGGCTCGACTGAACGAGCTCTTGTAATCGAGCGCCGAACATTGCATCGGCGAAGGAACCTCCCGCACGATGGCGGCCCCCTTGGGCTTGACGGCCATCGCACCGGCGACCACCTGCGCGCCAAAACGGTTCGCAATCCCAATGCCGGTGCTGGCGGGCATCAAACCCTCGAATGCACCACGGGCTTTCAAAAACGGCGTGCGCGTCTGGTTGAAGAGATCATACCAATCGAGAATCTGGTCGAGATAGAACCAGGTGCGCGAGAGATGCCCGAACTCCATTCCCTCGGCGTGCAAAACGCGCTCAATGGTTTCAAAAATGCTCAACGTCTGCTCCTCTCGCGAGGCGCGCAGATCCGCAGGTACGAGTTCCTCGAAAAAGCAGACGCTCGCTTGGTCATCTTCGTGCAGGGTCCCAATGTGGCGCGCGCCGTCGTAAACCGGCCGCCCGCACGCGCCACCAAATGCCTCCAAAGCGACTTGGCGCACAATGGGCCGGGTATCGACAACGGAGATCAATTCGGGGGGGAAGGACATTGCGGGATTCAAGCGGGGTTTTGTTAAGCGTTTATGTTGAGAAATCAAAGAATTGTTAAGAAGCTGTTAAAATCGAAAAACCCCATGTTTCCTGCTTGAATAGCGGCGGCTTCCATTGACAAATCCCGGCATGCCCAATCATCCCCTCAACCCAACAGCGCACGGCGCGTTCTTTCTTGTCGGCCCGACGGCGGTGGGAAAGACGGAAGTCGCCCTTACCGTTGCCGAGGCGTGCCATGGAGAGATTGTGGGGGCGGACGCTTTCCAAGTCTATGAGGGGCTCGATCTTCTCACGGCCAAACCGTCGCGGGAAGCGCTGGCCCGCGTGCCGCATCACCTCGTCGGAACGGTGCCGCTCGCTGAAGCCTTCAATGTCGCACGCTACCTGGAAGCCGCCCAGGCCGCCATTGCCGAGATCCGCAGCCGGGGACGTCTCCCCATTATCGCGGGCGGAACGGGGCTTTATGTACGGGCGCTTACGCGGGGTTTATCGGATATCCCGCCCGCCAGCGGGGAACTCCGGGCCGAGCTGGCGTCCACTCCCCTCCCCGAATTGTTGGAACGCTTGGGAACGCTTGACCCCGAAGCGGCCGCTGCCATTGATGTGCAAAACCCCCGCCGCGTTCTGCGCGCCCTGGAGGTCTGCCTCGTGACTGGAAAACCGTTCTCCAGCTTCCGCCAGGAATGGGAAAAGCAGCCGCAATTCGAAGGAGTTCTGCTGGAGCGCCCGCGCGAGGAACTCTACGAGCGGATCGAGCGCCGCACCCACTCGATGTTTGCTGAAGGCGTGGTGGAGGAGGTGCGGGCCGCCCTCGCGACCGGAGGAGTTGGGCCCACGGCCGGGCAGGTCATTGGCTGGCGGGAAATCACGGCGCTCTTGCGCGGGGAATGCACACAGGTGGAGGCGATCGGAGCCATCCAGCAAGCCACGCGACGCTATGCCAAACGGCAAATGACCTGGTTTCACCGCGAACCGATGCTCATCCCCTTTTCCCTGAGCGGTACGGGCGACCTCGCCCGGCTTATCCAACGCGCGGCGGCGGTGCCAAGATAACATGGCGACCTTGTGAACCGAATCCGACAATGAAATGTCGCGCAAAGATACGCAAAGGACGCAAAGACAGAATCTTGGAAGGACAGAGCACAAAAAATGGAGTTACTTTGAAGGTGAGGAACACAAAATCCCCAGGCCTTTCCTTTGCGTCCTTTGCGCGAATCCTTTCACCGCTTTTAGGGTTAAACTTCCTGACTCCGCTGCTCGCAAAGAACTTGTCTCAGGGCATGTGACAATAAAAACTTATTCATGCAACGGCCTGCCCTTTTTCCATCTCTCCTCAATTACGCCCGTCAATCGCTGGCAGTCTTGCTAACGATCGTTTTCTTCGCACTTTTGTCGTCGTGCAACGTCTCTTTTTACAGGGATAAAGACCCAGGTAAATCGATAACGACGCAGACCGACCTCGGTGTGTGGCTCGTTACGTATCTCATCAAGAGCGGACGGCTTGATTACGCAGTCATCGCTGGTCCTGGCCTAAAAGGTCAAGAACTCCCGGGGTGCGTTACGTTGAGCACCGATGGATCAGCAATCTTCAATCACCCTGACGGCACAAAAAAATCCCTCATTGGCAGCGGGCTTTTGATACAGGTCTCAGGCACCACGGTTCTCAAATCCACGCAAAATATTTCTGGAAGCGACTTCCAAGCGTTTCTCGACAACAAACCGAAAGACTACTCACTGGAGGCACTCATTGCGTTCCTTCACCGGAGATCGGAAAACTCGAAATAAGCAGATCTCCGCAAAAGAAAAGCCGCGCCTCCCGTTGGAAGGCGCGGCTCAAATTTGCTGGCGTGCGACTACGCTTCGCAGCTCGCTCCGGCTTTCACGATCTCCACGAAAGCACGCGGATCAAGGCTCGCTCCACCGACGAGCGCGCCGTCGATGTCGGGCTGGCCCAGGAGCGTCTTGGCGTTGTCGGGCTTCACGCTGCCGCCGTATTGGATGCGCACCTTCTCGGCGACAGCCTGATCGGCAATCATCGCGATGGTTTTACGGATGAACGCGTGGGCTGCCTGCGCCTGTTCGGGCGTGGCGACGCGGCCGGTGCCGATGGCCCACACGGGCTCATACGCGATCACCGTTTCCACAATTTCCTTGGAGCTCATCCCGGCGAGACTGCCGCGAAGCTGGGTCTCGAGCACTTCCTCGACGCGGTCTGCATCGCGCTCGGCGAGGGTTTCGCCCACGCAAAGGATCGGCTTGAGGGAAGCTTCGTGCGCGGCACGGAGTTTTTTGTTCACAATCGCGTCAGTCTCCCCGAACAGGGTGCGCCGTTCGCTGTGACCGAGGACGACGTAGCGCACATACAGGTCGCGCAACATCGCGGCGCTGATCTCGCCGGTGAACGCGCCGCTCTTTTCAAACGCCATGTTCTGCGCGCCGAGTTTGACGTTGGAGGATTGGCTCAGGCGCTCGGCCACTTTGGCCAGCGCGGTGAAGGGCGGAACAAGAACCACATCGACCCCGCTTTCGTCGCCCAATTCGAGCAGAAAGGTGTCGAGGAACGCCTCGGCCTCGCCGATCGTCATGTTCATTTTCCAGTTGGCTGCAATGATCTTTTTACGCATGGAGTTTTCTAAATAAATTTACTTGTTGGTAAGTGCCGCAACGCCGGGCAGCTCGCGGCCTTCCAATAATTCGAGGCTCGCACCGCCGCCCGTCGAAATGAAGGTCATCTTGTCGGCCAGGCCGAACTGCTTGACCGCCGTGACGGAATCGCCGCCGCCGACAATCGATTTGGCTTTGGAGTTGGCGACCGCTTCGCCGACGACTTTCGTGCCGTTGGCAAACGCCTCCACCTCAAAAACACCCACCGGGCCGTTCCAGAGAACGGTGCCCGCGTTGGCGATCTCCTGGCAATACAGTTCGGTGGTTGCAGGCCCGATATCGACGCCCGCCCAGCCGTCGGTGACGGAGTTGAGCCCGGAAACCTGTGTCGGCAGCCCGGCTTTGAACGGGAAGCTGTCCTGCGTCTCGATCGAATCGACCGGGAGAAGGAATTTCACCCCTTTTTCCTTGGCAAATGCGAGGATTTCCTTGGCGAGATCGACCTTGTCGGCCTCGACCATGCTCTTGCCCACCGGATAGCCGAGGGCGAGGTAGAAAGTGTAAGCCATCGCGCCGCCGATGAGGATCGTGTCGGCTTTTTCCATGAGCGATTTGATGACGGTGATTTTGGAGGAAACTTTGGAGCCGCCGAGGATCACCACAAACGGACGGGCCGGGGTGGCGAGTTCGTCCACGAGGTATTTGAGTTCCTTCTCCATGAGGAGGCCTTGCGCCGCAACCGGCAGGAAGGCGGCGATGCCCGCCGTGGAGGCGTGCGCCCGATGGGCCGCGCCGAAAGCGTCGTTGACGTAAATGTCGCCGAGCGAGGCGAGTTGTTTGGCGAACTCAGGGTCGTTGGCTTCTTCTTCCGCCTGGAAACGGACGTTTTCGAGCAGGGCGACGTCGCCCGGTTGCATCGTGGCAACCACCGCCTTGGCGGATTCTCCGACGGTATCGGTTGCAAACGCCACGGGGGCGTTGATCCGTTTGGAAAGCCGCTCGGCCACAACGGCCAGCGAATATTTGGGATTCGGCTTGCCCTTGGGACGTCCGAAATGGGCCATGAGGATCACCTTCGCTCCTTTTTCGCGCAAGGCATTGATGGTGGGAAGGCTCTCGACGATGCGGGTGTCGTCGGTGATGCGCTGTGTGCCATCGACTTCTTCAGTGGGAACGTTGAAATCGACGCGAACGAGCACGCGTTTGCCCTGCACATCGAGGTCGCGAACGGAAAGCTTTGCCATAGGAGATCTGGTTTGCGTTCCCGGTTTAGGGGGAACGGGGTTGGGTTGTGAATGAAAAATCCGACCGGGGTCGCCGAACCCCGGTCGGGAAGATTTTTCGAGACGTTCAACTGTTTCACGTCTCCGGCAATCGGCGTGCCGTCGTATTTTGCCGAATGCTTATTTGCCGAGCATTTCGAGCATCTGGACGCAACGGCTGGAATAGCCCCATTCGTTGTCATACCAGCCCACGATCTTCACAAACGTGCCGCCATTGACCATGGTCAGGCCGCTGTCGAAGATGCAGGAACTCGGGTTGCCCACGATGTCCTGGAGGACGAGCGGTTCGTCGCTGTATTCGAGCACCCCTTTCATCGCGCCTTCAGAAGCGGCTTTCATCGCGGCGTTAATGGCCTCGACGGTGGCGGGCTTGCTGAGGATCGCGGTGAAGTCGGTCACGGAACCGTCCGGAGTCGGCACGCGGAACGCGCCGCCCTGGAGCTTGCCGTTGAGTTCAGGTAACACTTCGCCGATCGCCTTGGCGGCACCGGTGCTGGAAGGGACGATGTTGATCGCGGCGGAACGAGCGCGGCGGAGGTCTTCATGGGGAAGATCGAGGATGCGCTGGTCGTTCGTGTAGCTGTGGATCGTGCTCATGAAGCCGGATTCCAAGCCGAAGGTGTCGTTGAGGACCTTGACCATCGGGGCCAGGCAGTTCGTCGTGCAGCTTGCGTTGGAGACGATGAAATGCTTGGACGCGTCGTAGATGTTGTCGTTGACGCCCATGACGATCGTGGCGTCCGGGCCTTTGGCCGGGGCGCTGATGAGCACGCGCTTGGCGCCGCCCTGGATGTGGAGGGCCGCTTTATCGCGCGAGGTGAAGAAACCGGTCGATTCGAGGACCACGTCCACGCCGAGTTGACCCCAGGGGAGCTTGGCCGGATCGCGTTCCTTGAGAATCTTGATCTTGTGGCCGCGCACGATGAGGTATTCCTCGTCGTAGCCGATCGTGCCGTCGAACTTGCCATGCACGGAGTCCCATTTGAGGAGCTGCGCAAGGGTTTTTGTGTCGGTGAGGTCGTTGATTGCAACGACGTTTTCGACCTGAGCGGGGGTCATCGCGCGCAACACATTGCGGCCGATACGCCCGAATCCATTAATGCCAAACTTTGCCATAGAAGAGTAAATAAAGGTGGTTGGTTGATTAGAAGCGCTAAACCTAGCGGGTTTTTCGCCGTAGCGTCAATCCCAGTTTTGTCCGGACTCACTCACGGGGTGCAATTCAAAGTGATGTGCGCTTTTCGTTTCAGGTGGATCGCGCGCTCCGAGCGCGATGAGCGAGAGGGTCGCCATTTTTCTCATCTCAGCCCCGTCCCGAATCGCCCGCGGAGCGGTCGATCCACCTGTTACCTTTTATAACCCGGATTTGTCCCACACGGCACGGTGCTCGAACTCAAACCCGAGCGCTTCCGCACGACGGGGAAGCACGCGTTGGCTGTCTAAAAGCATCCCGGAGAGCGGCCCGAAGGCCCCTTTCAGGAGCCAGCCGGGAGCACGAAACACGGCTCTGCTGTGGAATCGGCGGCCCAGCCCCCAAGTGAAATCGCTGTTGCGCAACGGCACGGGCGAGGTGGCGTTGAACACTCCACGCGCCTGCGGGTTCTCCAGCAGAAAAACCGCCAGCCGAGCCACATCCCGCACATCCACCCACGAAACCCATTGCCGACCGCTGCCCAGCGTCGCCCCGAGTCCGAGCCGAAACACCGGCTCCAACGCTTTCACCATTCCTCCGCCCTCTCCCAAGACCACCCCCAAGCGCATGATCGCCACCCGCACTCCCCCCTGCTCGGCGCGATGCGCCTCGGCTTCCCAGGTTTGGGCGACCTCGCCGAGAAAACCCGAACCGGCGGGGGAATCCTCGTCCAAAATTTGTTCTCCTTGATCCCCGTAATAACCCACTGCCGAGGCGCTTAGAAGCATTTTGGGCCCTTGCGGCCCGGCGGCGAGCAGGGCCTCCACAAGTGCCCGGGTCCCCTCCCGTCGACTTTCGAGGATGCCGCGCAGCTTTTTTGCTGTGGGCAAGCCCATAATGGATTCGCCGGCGAGATGCACAACCGCGTCCAACCCGGAAACATCGGTCGGGTGCTCACAGGAAAACCGGCGCGTTTGGACGCACCCTTTCACCCCGCGTTCCGGGGAGCGGCTGAAAGCGATGCACGTATGCCCGGCCCGCCCGAGCGCCTCCACCACCACCTGTCCCACAAACCCGGAAGCCCCGGTGATGCCGATTTTGAGTGGTGTTTCCATGGGTAGAAAAATCAGGAAGCCAGGAAGCCAGGAAAAAAAGTGTTGGCAAATTTATAACTTTCCCTTGGTTTCCTGATTCTAATCTTCAATTTAATCGAACTGGGAGTGCAGCCAATTGTAGGGGAATCGATTGCCGGGGCAATCGGTAGGCCAGCGCGGTGGATTGATTTCGCGGTGCGGTTTCACAATCGCGAGTTGGTGATCGGTCCGGCCAACCCGTTTACGTAAATAGCCGATCAACTCATCCAGAGCTTCGAGCTGTTCCCGCGTTGGCTTTTCCTTATTGTAATCGCCCACCAAACAGATGCCGAGCGCAATGCTGTTGAGATAATCCGAGTGCACATGCCCGCCGTTGATCTGGCTCGTCCAGCGCGGGCCAATCTCGATTGCGCCGTTGCCTGAGGAAGTTCCGTTGCCGATCACAAAATGGTAGGCCAAACCATTGGGCATTTTGCGGACGCGCCGGTGGTAATAATCAAACGCCTTCGCATTCCCCTGCCGGGTGCCGGAATTGTGGACCACGATGTAACGCCAGCGATGGCGGGCCACGTGGGCGTCGTCGATGGCCTGCCGCACGGAGCGGGTGAGGTAGTTGTAGCGCGGCTGCGCACTTCCGAAAGGCCACCACCAACTCCGCTTCTCCTCCGCAGCCGGGGTGGGCGCCGGTTCTTCCTCGGGCGCGCCGGATTTCTCCACCACGACCGCATTTCCGGGAGCCGGGGTGGGACTCGGTGCCGGTTCTGGCGTCGGTTTTTTCTCCGGTTCGGCGGGGCGCGGATGCCGTTTTTTGGTGGATGGCTTGGGTTTCGCCCTGGATTTTTTGGACTTCCTTTTAGCGGGAGTGGCGGACGGTGTTTTTTCCTCCACGGCTGAGGGCCGGTTGGAATCCGCGCTGGATTGGGCTGGCAAGGGCGGAGCGGGAACCAAAGCCATCCCGAGAAACAGGACGGCAGCTAGAAAGCGGGAGGTAAACACGAGGCGCTATCTTAGCAGGAGGCGCCCCGCAAGCAAGTCGCGAGCGGAAAAAGAGATCAGGAAAAAGACCTCCCCCGTGCATGTTTGGAAACACCCATTTAGTTCTATGCCACTCTCAAACGCCTTTTTGCTGAGTTCCTGAGTTCCAGATTCTCTTTGCCTTTATTGGCGCGGGAGGGCCGGGGGGGTAATTTTGCGGTTGCATCTTGGGCGACTCCTGTGAAGGATACCGGACCTTTATGTCCACAGATCGCAAAGTCGTAATTACAGGAATCGGTGTTATTACCCCGGTTGGCAAAGACCTCGTCTCCTTTTGGGATTCGTTGAAGAACGGGCGGAGCGGCATCGACCGGATCTCCTCGTTCGATCCCGCATGCTTCGACTGCCAGATCGCGGGCGAAGTGAAAGATTTCAACGCCACCCCGTTTTTCAACAACCCCAAAGACGTGCGCCGCACCGACCGGTTCACCCAATTTGGCATGGCCGCAGCGAAAATGGCGATGGCCGACTCCGGCGTGGACCTCACCAAAGTCGATCTCACCCGGTTTGGCACGGTGATCGGCAGCGGCATCGGCGGCTTGAACACCCTTTGCGACCAGCACTCGGTTCTCATGAACAAGGGGCCCAACCGCGTCTCGCCGTTCATGATCCCGATGATGATCAGCAACATGGCGAGCGGCCTTGTTTCCATGGAATTTGGCCTCGCGGGCCCGAATTTCTCCACCGTCTCCGCCTGTGCTACGGCATGTCACGCAGTAGGCGAGGCATGGCGCATGGTTCAGCACGGTGAGGCGGATATTTTCCTGTGCGGCGGCGCGGAAGCGACGGTCGTGCCGATCGGCATCGCCGGGTTTGCCGCAATGAAAGCTTTGAGCACCCGCAACGATGCGCCCCAGCGCGCCTCGCGTCCCTTCGACAAGGATCGCGACGGTTTTGTGATGGGTGAAGGCGCGGGCGTCCTCGTGATCGAGGAACTCGAACACGCCAAACGCCGGGGCGCGCGGATTTATTGCGAACTCTCCGGCTACGGCCTGAGCTCGGACGCTTACCACATGACCTCGCCGCTTCCCGAAGGGGAAGGTGCGGCGCGCTGTATGAGAATGGCGCTCGAAAAGAGCGGCATCAACCCCAACGAAGTCGATTACGTCAACGCGCACGGCACCTCGACCGGGCTGGGCGACATTTGCGAAACCAAGGCAATCAAAGCCGTCTTCGGCGACCATGCGAAGAACGGGCTGCTTGTTTCCTCGACCAAATCGATGACGGGGCATCTGCTCGGCGCCGCCGGTTCGGTGGAATTGGCCGCTTGCGTCATGGCGATCCGCGACGGAGTGATCGCCCCGACGATCAATCTCGACGAACCCGATCCCGAATGCGATCTGGACTACGTTCCCAAAGTGGCCCGCGAACACAAAGTGCGCGTGGCGGTCAACAACTCCTTCGGCTTCGGCGGGCACAACGCCACGCTCGTTGCCAAGGCGTTCGAGGGATAGCCACAGGATAGCCATTAGGGCAGGGTGCAACCGGGGAGTTTTTTCGCCATGCGCCTCGTTTCCCGCAAAACCGCCGTTCTCCTTTGGACGGCGGATTTTTGCTGTTTATGCACCGTCGTGCTTTACCCGGTCAGCACCGGTTTGACCCGCACCGCCGGAGCCGCGCTTGCGGGACTTTTGGCTGCGGGCCTGCTGCTGCTTTGCTGGGGTTCCCGGATTCTGCGCTTTACGTTGCTGAGCCTCTACGCGCTTCTTGCCGCGTTCGTAGCGCTGCCGGGGCAGGACGACTACGACCGCAACGCGTTGCGCGAAGAGGTCGTGTTGGCGCTCCAGCGCTACGAGGGAATACCGTATCTCTTGGGAGGAGAGAATCCGCTGGGAATTGACTGTTCGGGCCTCGTCCGGCGCGGAGCCATGGACGGATTATTTCTCCAGGGGGTCCAAACCCTCAATCCCCTGCTCGTGCGCAAGGCGTTTGTCCTCTGGTGGCGCGATTTTTCCGCCGAGGCCATGGAAAGCGGCGCACGAGGTGCCGCGAAGAAAATCACCGAAGAGAAATCACTCGCGCTCGTAAATGAAAAAAATCTGCATCCGGGTGATTTTGCGATCACCCGGGGCGGGGGGCAGGCGCTCGCCTATCTCGGCGATCACTTTTGGATTGAATCTGATCCCGGCGAGCGGAAAGTGATCCGGTTGAACTCCCGCACAAGCAAGAGCCACTGGTTCCAGCAGCCCGTTTCCATCCTGCGCTGGCGTTTTCTGGAAGCGCCGTACCGGGCTAAGAGCCGGGGGCGTGCTTTGCATTGATCAGGAACTCAACAAAGAGATCGAGGCGGGATGGCTTGCGGGATCCCTTACTGCGTTCGGGTGACAACCCCTCTTCAATCTGCGCCATCTGCGAAATCTGCGGACCTCTTCTCCTACTGCTGCGGCTCGGCCACGGGATAGCGGGATCCTTCCACCTTGAGAAAATTCAGGATCACCGGGGCGAGAATGACGCCCGGGATGCCCATCAGCGACTCGCCCAGAA
>JAPLTE010000138.1 GCA_026398235.1 Verrucomicrobiota bacterium | reverse complement strand
TGGAATTTGGTGTTCATCCAGTTCAACGCCAACCCGGACGGCACCTTCTCGCCGCTGCCCGCAAAGCATGTCGACACCGGCATGGGCTTTGAGCGCGTCACCTCGATCATTCAAGGCACCAAGAATTTTTCCGACTTCGCCCACGCGAAAATCTCCAACTACGAGACCGATATTTTCCGGCCGATCTTCGACGAGTTGGAAAAGATGAGCGGCCACCGCTACGGCTGCACGCTCCCCGTCTCCGGCAGCACCGGCGACACCGAGGAGGAGAAGATCGACGTGGCTTTCCGCGTCATTGCCGACCACATTCGCACGCTGAGCTTTGCCATCGCCGACGGCATCCAGCCCGGCAACACCGACCGCAACTACGTCCTGCGCCGCATCTTGCGCCGCGCGGTAAAATACGGGCGCACGCTCGGTTTCCACAAGCCGTTCTTCTATCAACTGGTGGACGTGCTGGCCCGCACGATGGGCGACGTCTTCCCGGAAATCCGTGCCAAGCAGAAGCACGTTGAGGAAGTCTTGAAGCGTGAGGAAGAGGCGTTTAATCGGACGCTGGATAAGGGGATTGCGCTCTTTGAGAGCGAGGCGGCGCGCATTCTGGGGAGCGCACGCGTCTCGCGTGCTGGCGACGGCGTCCCGCCGTCGCGAACTTCCGACGCCCGCTACGCCAAACGACGCTTGCCTCACTTCGAACTCCCTTGGGCTATTTATGCCGTTACGCTCTCGACTCACGAAAGGCGGGTGCTCTCGCCTGCGGCACGCGGAGTCGTGCTGGATTCTTTCCGCCACTTTCACGGGCAGCGGTATGATTTACTGGCCATCTGTGTCATGCCCGATCACGTGCATCTGCTGCTGCGGCCTCTACCCAAAGAGCACGACGTCCAAGGCGAGTCAGTCTTCTGGGCGCTCTCTGAAATCATGCATTCGGTGAAGTCATTCACCGCGCATGAAATCAATAAACTGGAGAACACCGAGGGAGCGATTTGGGAAAAGGAGCTATTTGACCGTTATGTGCGCTCCGATCATGATTTGGAGGAGAAATTTCAATACATTTTGCGCAATCCTTGGGACGCGGGTTTGGTAAACTCGCGTGAGGATTACCCGTGGGTTTGGACGCCTGATGATGCGGCGGAGGAAAAAAGTTCGTCGCGGCGGGACGCCGCGACCAACACGCGAGACGCGTGCGCTCCCCGGAGCAGTGCCGCCTCCGGCGTCATCTCCGGCGCGTTTGCCTTCCGTCTCTATGATGAGCAGGGTTTCCCGCTCGACCTCACCGAATTGCTGGCTCGCGAACGCGGCCTCACGGTGGACAAAGCCGGTTTTGAAACGTTGATGGAAGAGCAGCGCGCCCGCGCGCGTGCCGCGCAGAAGCGCGAGATCATCAGCGTCTCGAACATCGACGCCGCGCCAACCCAGTTTATCGGGTATGATGCGCTCACCACTCCCGCCACCGTCCTCGACGTGGTGGAGGTGAAGGGCAAGACCGCCGTGATTCTCGACGTCTCCACTTGCTACGCCGAGATGGGGGGGCAGGTCGGCGACACGGGCGAAATCGAAGGGGGCGGTGCGCTTTGGAACGTCGTCGGCACGCAGAAGACCGGCGCGACCTGGCTCCATTTCCTCGCCGAGAGCGACGCGCCTGCCGTGGGGGCATCCGTCACGCTCACCGTGGATGCCGCCCGCCGCGCGGCCATTGCCCGGCACCACACCGTGACCCATCTTCTCCACTGGGCGCTGCACCGCGTTGTCAGCCCGGAGATCGCACAGAAAGGCTCGTTCGTCGGGCCGGACAAGCTGACTTTTGACTTCAACAGCGGCGCGCTCACCCCGCAGCAAATCCGCGACATCGAGCGGATTGTGAACGAGAAGATCGTTGAGAATGCGCCGGTCTCGTGGACGGAAGTCCCCTACGCCGACATCCGCTCGAATCTGGGCATCAAGCAGTTCTTCGGTGATAAATACGGCGACGTGGTGCGCGTGGTGCAGATCGGCGGCGATCGCAACGCGCTCAACGGCTACTCGATGGAGTTGTGCGGCGGCACGCATGTCCGCGCCACCGGCGAGATCGGCCTCTTCCGAATCGTGAGCGAAGCAGCCATCGCGGCAGGTGTGCGGCGCATTGAAGCCGTAGCGGGGCTTGAAGCCTATGACGTGGCGCGCGCAGCTTCGGATCGCCTGGTCAGCCTCGCGGCCAAACTCAACGCGCCGATGGGCGAACTGGAAAAGAAACTCGACGCGCTGCTTTCCGAACAGAAGGAACTCCAGAAACAACTCAAAGCCGTGCAGCAACGGCAAGCGGCGGACACCGCCAGCGCATTGATGGCCAAAGCCGAGACGCTCAACGGCACCCCGGCCATCATCGCCAACCTCGGAGCCGTGGAGGGCGACACGTTGCAAGCGGTGGCCGATGCGCTCAAGGGCAAGTTCGCGGGAGTCGTGGTGCTCGTGGGCGCGGCGGAAGGCAACGTGGCGCTCGCCGCCAGCGTTTCGCCGGAGTTCGTGAAGCAATTCCAAGCCGGAAAAATCATCCAAACCCTCGCGCCGATTGTCGGCGGCAAAGGCGGGGGACGGCCCGATTTCGCGCGCGGCGCGGGCAAAGATGCCGCGCAACTCGATGCCGCTCTGGGAAAGGCACGGGCGCTGTTGGGGAGCTAGTTTTGAAGTGGGTTGTCCGCTTGGGCGAGCGTGATCTCCACCTGCAATCCCAATGGTTGGCGGTTGCGCGCGGCGACGGTTCCGCCGCACGCTTCGACG
>JAPLTE010000122.1 GCA_026398235.1 Verrucomicrobiota bacterium | reverse complement strand
TGAGAATGCCGCGGAGCCGACGGGCAACATCAAGCGTCAACTCCTTTTCGCAAGCCCGCTGCCCCGGGATGCCGCCCCGGTCATGCCCGCCGTGCCCGGCATCGATTACAATGGTGCTAAAACCGGATGCGCTGGCGATCGTACCGATGAATGCGAGAAGGAGAACCCATTTCATTTGCGTGCAATGAAACGACTTTCCGCCGTCACGCAAGGGACAACCTAAAGAAAATCAAACATCCTTCCGTCCCTGTTGGCCCTGAGGGAGCCTCATGTGCGCCGCCCATCGCGCGCCGACTTCGCGATCCCCATCCAAAGGGGGGCGGTCGCTTACTCTTTTGGAATTTGAACGGGACGATCAGAAAGCTTATTGATCTTCTTCATCTTGTTGGCCGCTGCACCTTCCGGTTGCAAATCCCCCCCCACCACCGTGATCATTCCCGAAGCGTCCTTCCGCAAAGTGGGCCTGGTTTTGACTGCGTAATAGGTGCTTTGCGAGAGCAAATCGCCATTCAACCCGAGGCAGGAATAGAGATAGGTTTTGGCACCGGCAACCTGCAAGACGTGCAGGTTGTTTTTAAGATCAACCTGCGCATCCGGCTCCAGTCCCGCAATCACACGGCCCAAGGCGGTTGTTGCAAAAACAGTCCCGGCATCGACGTCCTCAATGCGGACATAAACCATTGTGTATTCAGCCTGGCGGAAGGAAAGCAGCGAGAGTTTGCGCGTGCCGCCCGCCCCTTCCACTCCCTCGGGAACGCCCACGGTTTGTTGCCAGATCGTTTTGCCTTCGCTGAGTTCCAGGTTGATGAGCTGCGATTGAAAATACTTATCCATCGCCGCGAAATAGATGATGGCCCGAACGCGATAGAGCCCCAGCTCGCGCACAGGATAAATGGAGTTCAGAACAATGCTGCGCTTGATGCTCTGGCCCGCAGGAATCGTCAGCGGGCTCAATTTGTAGTCCGGGTTGATCGGCGGCACCAGTTGGCCATCGGCCCGATTCACCTGGAACCCGAACCAACTCTGCGTCGGAGAATCGGCCAGTGTCACATCGCGTCCTGCGAGGTTGTTCACCGTCACCGTCACAATGATCGGTTCATAGACCATCAAAAACTTCCGCTTGATCTCCAGCCCCACTTGGATTTGGGCTTGGAGCGGCTGGATGCAAAAGAAAACGGCAAAAAGGAGGAGGAAACGGCGCATGGGAGTTCTCGTAAATACGCTCAATTTGGCCAGGTGCCAGCAGTTTTTTTGCACGGAGGCCGTTTTTCCTCGCGCGCCGAGCGGTTGCTACTCGTGCGTTTTGGGTGGTGTATCCGAAACGCAGCGGAAACCGAGATATTCGAGACAGGTGTTGGGATCCACCGTGCTGGCCCGGTTGAGCAATGTCGCCTCGGCGGTATGAAAGGAACCGCCACGCACCACGGGGTTCTTTGTCTTGGAATCCCTTGTGCTCGTCCATTCGGCCATGTTGCCCAGCATTCCCAATGCGGCACAGGGGCTGCTATCCCCTTTCATTTCATCCACCGGGTTCCACCAGAAATAACCGTCCACGGTTCCCTTGGAATTCGGTCCCGGCAGCGTGATGTAATCCTTGCCAAGGTTCGCCTTTTTGGGGCTAAATTCATTGCCCCACGGGTAAACGCGCCCATCGCTACCGCGAGCGGCCTTTTCCCATTCCTGCTCGGTGGGGAGCCGTTTGCCTGCCCATTTGGCGTAAGCGTATGCGTCCCAATAATCGACATTGAAAATCGGGCAGTTCAGATCGATCGGCACAAAGCGGGCCGGTTTTGCAAACTTGGCGCGGCCATACCAAAACGCCCACTGCTGGGGGTTGTTGTCTGGAATGTGGCTGGTCTTTGCCTTCGGCTGGTCGGGAGCATCGTACTGAGTAGTGGGATGTTCCTTCAGGGCATCCAGAAACCGCTGATATTGCCCGATTGTCACCTCGTGTTTGTCGATCCAGAATTCGCCCGTCGAGGCTTTCTGCCCCTCCTGGAAAATGAACTCTCCAGCCGGGACTTTCACCATCGCGCTGAGATTGCGCTCCGTGCTGCGAAGCAGCGTCCAATACAGGTAGAGGGCCACTGCGCAGACCCCCAGAAAGCAGAGCGCCACCGACAGGATCAACGAACGTTTCTGCTCGTGTTTCATCTTCTCCACCGCGCGGATCGCCGCCTGCTCCTGCGCGGTAATTTTGACTGCATCAGTCGGAACGACTTTGGGCATCAATTCGTCGATCGCTTTAAAAAGTTCTTCCCAAGTGGCAAAACCTCCCGCTTGGCCTTGGCGCATCCGCTCGAGCAGCATTTGCAGGCCGGGCGCGGCAGCCGCATCGCCGGGCAGCAGGGCGACCACGCTGGAGGAAAGCGTCGCAAGGTCAGCATACATATCGCCCGTGCCCTCTCCTTCGAGGACAGCCGTATTGGAAAGATGCGGCTCCTGATTTTTATCAATACAGATGTGGCGGGCTTGCAGCGCAGCGTGCGGAATATTCTGCTTGTGTAAATACGCCAACCCTTCTGCAACAATTTTGATCGTGCGCAACGCCATCCTGTCATCGAGCTTTTCTCCCTTTTCCATCATCTCGGCAAGGTGACTGCCTTCCGTGTATTCGCAGGTGTAATAAACGCGCCCGTCCTCCTGCCCTGCTTCATACACGGAAATGATCGAGGGATGCTTCACGGCAGCCTTGGCTTGGGCAAGGGCGAGAAAATGCGCGGGGGCTCCAGAGTCCTTTTGTGCAATATCCTGTGATAAAATCTCCATCGCCACTGGCCGCGCCATCGTGGTCTGATTGGCGATATAAATCGAACCCCACTCATCATCGCCGATCTTCCAGATGATGGTGTAATTACCGATTCTTGTGTTCAGCAGCGGATCGATCTCGATCCCGTCCAACTGGGGTCGCAACTGGGGTCGCAACTGGGGTCGCAACTGGGGTCGCAACTGGGGTCGCAACTGGGGTCGCAACTGGGGTCGCAACTGGGGTCGCAACTGGGGTCGCAACTGGGGTCGCAACGGCCACAGGTTTTGGCCGGGGCATCTGCGCGTAAACCCTGGTTACAGATTCCATTAGCTGTTCCATGTTGAACGGTTTATTGAAAACGTCACATCCAGCGGTGTATGGCTCGTAATCGCTCAGATCGTACCCCGAAATAAAAATGGTGCGCATCTCTGGATAAAGCTCCAGCAGCTTATGGCGCAAGGTAAACCCGTCCATCGGGTCCATCACCACGTCAGTGATCAACAGGTCCACCCCATGCATTGATGCCGCATGCTGCAGCGCAAGCGCACCGTTCGTGCCCGCGGCAGGCGCAAAAAGCGGATTGCTTCTCAACATCTCAAGCAATGCGTGCAACATTGCAGGATCATCATCGACTATGAGGATTTTCATTGTGGTAAATCGGTGGAGGGCAGGGCTGCGGGGGGAATGAATTGGTTGAGGAGCCGCACAGGGTCGGCAAACTTCGCATTCAAGACACCTTTATAATAGAGTCTGACGCTGTATCCAAAATAATTCCGTCGCTCTCGGGACCGTGGGTCTTGGGAATCGAATTCCGGCTGGGCATAACCGACTTCGAGCACTTCGGGGTCTGGCGTTGACCAGTCGACCGGTTGCACCTCTCCTTGGGGGTTCATCCGCCGCGCCCACGAGGAGGTGACATCGGCAGTCGTCTCCACCACAGAGCCGTCCTTGAGTTGCTCGTAAAAAAAGACCTGGATCACCACATCCCGCGGCAAAACCCTGCTGCCTGGGCGGGCGAGGATCGGCACGCGCAGTTTCAATCGGCGCGCCGGTTGGGTATTGCCGGTGTCGTCCGTTGTCCCCACTTCCCCGAGAGAAAGCACCGGGCCGGACTCCCCATTCGCTTCCGGCCTCAACGCCCCCGAAGCCGCCTGATGCGCCGCCATCTCCTCCGGTGAAGGGTCCGGAAGTTGCAGTGCGCGCAACTTTGCCTCGGCCGCCGCATAATAAATCCCCGCCCGTTCTCCCATTTGGTAGATCCTGCGCCACTGCTCGATCGACTTCTCCGTGAGGCCCATTTTTTCATACGTGAGAGCCATTTCGGAAATCACGGGCGCATAGGAAGGAACGATGGCCTGAGCCTGCCGCAACCGGGTCATTGCCGTGCCGGTATCCCCGCGCTCTCTCAGCGTGCGGGCAAGTTCAATCAAACCGGCGACCTGCGACTCCGGGGTGACGGGGCGCGCGGGCGCAGGGGTTGCGACCGTTCTCGGAAGAACGGCCACGAGCGATTTCTCCACCGCGGCAGCAACAAGCTGTTGCTCCACCGTGCCAATACTGGGCACCAGGGGAGCCGGCGGAGTCACCGGAGGCGAAGGAAGGAGTTGAGGCGCAGGCGTCGGCAACGAAACCGCGGTTTTTGGTTTTTCGGAAAAATGTCGCCAACCCAACAGACTCATCTCCCCTGCTGCCACAAAACCAAGCAAGGCGATGGCCACCAGAAAAGTCCGGCAAACAAAGGGTCCTGGCTTGGGCAAAACAACGGGCATAAGGGGGAAAATCTGAAATTACGCGGGCGCTTCCCCTCTGTCAACGAAGCAGCATGCTTGATTCCCAAGCCACTTTGGCTTACGGGAATAAGCGCATGTTTTCCTCCCGTATTCTATTCTGCCTCGCTTTACTGATCGTCCTGCCCTGCGCCTACGCGCAAAAAACCCGTGTCTCCACCGCCAAACCGAGCGGGATTCACCTCACGCTGCGCAAGGCCATCCAACTCGCCATTGAAAACAACCTCGCCCTCAAAGTCGCGGAGTTCAACCCCGATATCGCCGACGCCCGAATCAGCGCCGAACTCGGCGTTTTCGATCCCGCGCTGAACTTCAGCGCCATTCACCATTCGGTCAACTCAGCGACGGATGAAACCCAAACAGGAAACATTGGCATCGGCATCGGCGGCACGAGCCTTTACGGAACCGAATATCATGTGGGGCTCGCCAATAGCGCCAACGGCTACAGCCATTACTCCACCGGCGCGCAACTCTCGCTCACCCAACCGCTCCTGCGCGGATTCGGCTCGGACGTCAATCTGGCCTCCCTGCGCATTGCCCGCAATAACCGCCAGATCAGCGAATGGGAGTTTAAGCAAGGGATCATCAATGTCGTGACGCAAACGGTCTTTGTGTACAATGACCTCTATGCCGCGCTCCGCAACTACGAAGCCGCACGGCATTCGCGGGACTTGGCGCTCGAACTCTGCAAGGAAGAAAAGGCGCGCGTCGAAATCGGCGTCAAAATCGACCTCGACGTTGTGACGGCACAGGCGGAAGCCGCCTCTCGCGAGGAAGCCGTTCTGCTGGCGACAAATAATATCAAAAATAACGAGCGTTTTTTAAAACAACTCATCACCTCGGATACCAAAACCTTACTCGAAACCCGCGTCACCATTGAGCCGCCGCTCACAGATGCCATCGGGGAAATCAATTTGGAAGCCGGACTGCGCGAGGCATTGAGCGGGCGTCCCGACTACCAGCAGGCGCTCATCGCGCTCCAAACCCGCCACATCAACGTCGTCACCGCCCGCAATAGCGTATTGCCCCGGCTCGATCTGGTGGGAAGTCTGAACCTGCTCGGCCTCGACTCCAACGATATCGTCAACAGCCTCCGTTTTTTCGACAGCAACACGCGTAACCCCCAAAGCTGGAGCGTGGGAGCCCTCGTAAGCATGCCGTTTTCCAACCGCACCGCCAAAGGCAATCTCAAAGCGGCGCGCCTGCTTGATGCGCAAAGCCTGGTCACGCTCAAACAACTGGAGCAAACCATCATCGTCGATGTCGCCAATGCCGCCGGGGAAGTCGCCACAGCCCAACAACGCATCGATTCCACCAACGAAGCCCTCCGTCTTGCCCAGGAAAGTCTCTCCGCGGGAGAAAAACGCCATGCAGCAGGAAGCGCAACCACCTTTGAGGTGCTTCAACTCCAAAAGTCGATGACGGAAGCTGCCGCTGCGGTGATTCGCGCCGAGTCCGATTACCGCAAGGCCCTTTCCGAATACGATCGCCAAACCGGTGCAACCCTCCTGCACAACGCGATCAGCATTGCGCCGTAGGCTTCACCGGATTCACCGAAACAAGCGTTGAAAAAAATTCGCTGAAGCGCGACCCCTTGGCTCGGCCCGGATCCTCGGCTGCGGTTGCGGCGTATCCACGCGTTCCGCCCGCCTGACGCGCGGGCTCTCGGCCCGTTCGGCCTTGACAGCCCGCTCCGCCACGGGCTCCGCGCGCCGCACCGCTTCTGTCTCCACCAGAGCCGTGTGCGCCCGGGTCCAATGGAGATCGCGGCGGTGCTTTAGATCCACGATTTGCTGCTCGGTTGCCATTCGCTCCGCGCCTGTTTGCGCTTGGGCCAGCGCCTCCAATCCCAGCACCCGCTCCTCCAATGCGCCAAACGCCGCCTCCACTCGTTTCCAGGCTTGGGCCGAGGGGGCGGTTTTATAGAGCTCCACTTCGCGACGAACCGGTTCGGTTTCAAACCGCATCACCTCCGGTTGCGCGAGTTGCACGCCCCCCCGAGGTTCCTGCTCACACGCAGCCAGCATCAAAAAAACAACTCCCCACCAACGCTCCACACCAAGGGTATCGGGGAGCGCTTGGGGAATGCTCTCTTTAGCGCTTCAATAACAACTCCGCTGTGCGTGCGTTTGCCCCGTTATGCACCTCAAGCACCGAACGTGCGCGGGCCACCATCGCCTGGGCACGCACCGGGTCCTGCAGGAGCGATTCCACGCTGCAAATCAACCCTGCCTCGTCCCGCACCTGGACGGCACCCTCGGCTGCCAAAAATTGACGCACCAACGCCTCGAAATTCTCCATATGGGGGCCGAACACCACCGGGCGGCCTGCCAGCACCGGTTCCGCGGGATTCTGCCCACCCGTGGCCATCAGGCTTTTGCCAATAAAGCAAACCGTCGCGACCGCATACCAGTCCCGCAATTCCCCCGTCGTGTTCACAATCAACACATCAGGGCGCGCACTTCCCGGCGGCAATTCCGGCAAAGCCGTGCGGCGCATTGGGGTCAACCCGAGGCTACGCAAATCCGCCTCCACCTCCGGGGTCCGCTCCACATGACGGGGTACGACGATCAACAGCAGATCGGGATGGGTTTTGCGCAGGGCGATCCATACCCGCCCGAGTGCGGCCTCCTCCCCGGGGAACGTGCTCCCCGCCAGTAAAATGGGCGTCCCGTCCTGGACGCCGATGCGTCTCAGCAGCGCGCGGAATTCCGAGGTGCGCGCGGGTTCCGCCATTGCGAAATCAAACTTGAGGCTCCCGGTGCAATGCAGTGCGCCGCCGGGCACGCCCAGCGCTTGCCAGCGCTCCAAGTCCTCGGGTTCCTGGAGACATACCCGCTCCAGCATGCCAAAGAACGGCTCCACCCAACGCCGCCATTTCAGAAAACCGCGTTCGGAACGCGGGCTCATGCGCGCATTGACAATCGAAACCGGGATGGACCGGCGAAAGCACTCTGCCACCATATTGGGCCAAAGTTCCTTGTCCACCATCACCACCTGCGCGGGTCGCAGCAACGCAAGCGCGCGACGCACGACAGCCGTCGCGTCGATGGGGTAATAAATCAGCTCCATCTCGCCACCCCCCTTGGCGATCTGCTCGCGCGCCACCGCATAGCCGGTCGAAGTGGTCGTAGAAAGGACCACTTTTAATCCCGGTTGCGCCTCTTGCAACGTCTTCGCCAGCCGGATCCCCATCAACATCTCACCCACGCTGACCGAGTGAATCCACGTCCACCCCCCCGACCCCAGGCGCTGACGAACCGCCGATGAATAGAACCCAAACCGCTGCCCAAACTGATGCCGCCACTGGCCGCGCCGGAGCATACGAACGACAAAACCGGGCAGCATCAAAATAAATGCGACCGGAAATAACAATCGGTACACCCGCAACGGCAGGCGCGCGGCCTCAGGCAAAGCGCGGAGAATCTCCATCCCCGAGATTCAAACAGGGAATGCCGCAAAAGCAAAAAAGAATCAGCCACAAAAAGGCCAGACCGAGGCTTCGCCCGTGAAAACCTCAACCGGGAGGCGCCATGTTTTTTGCTCTTCACTCCGTTTTGAATGGAAATTTCCGCCCCGCTCCGGCTTATTAAAAGGTTTCCAATCTCGCGCGGGCCCTTCCGGGGTTCCGCAACGCACCATGAAAAACTACCTCGTCACGATCGGCCTCGAAGTCCACGTCCAACTCAAGACGCGCAGCAAAATGTTCTGCGGCTGTCCGGTGGAATTCGGCGCGGAACCCAACGCCCACACCTGCCCCGTCTGCCTTGGGATGCCCGGCGCGCTGCCGGTGATGAATCATCAGGCGCTCAAAATGACGGCGCTCACAGGGCTGATGCTCGGCTGCGAAATCCCGCCCGTCTGCAAGTTCGACCGCAAGCATTACTTCTACCCGGACATGCCCAAGAACTACCAGATTTCGCAATACGACCTCCCCCTTTGCCTCGGCGGCGGCGTTCTTTTGCATGATCTGGCTTACCCAAAGGACGCCCAGAAGAACATCGTCCAACCAAACAAGACCGTGCACCTCACCCGCATCCATTTGGAGGAAGATGTGGCCAAGAGTTTTCATTTTGATGGAACCAGCGGCATCGATTTCAACCGCGCGGGCACCCCGCTCATGGAGATCGTGAGCGAACCGGAGATCCACTCCCCCGAAGAAGCGTTTGCCTACCTGACGGCCCTCAAACAAGTCCTCATCTATGGCAACGTGAGCGACGCCGACATGGAAAAAGGCCAGCTCCGGTGCGACTGCAACGTCTCCGTGCGCCCCGAGGGGCAGGAGGAATACGGCACGAAAATCGAGATCAAGAACATGAACACGATTTCCGGCGTGCGCCGCGCGCTCGCCTTTGAGATTGAGCGGCAGATCGAGATCGTCAGCCAAGGGGGAAAACTCCTCCAGGAAACCCGCCGCTGGGACGACGCCTCGGGTCAGACCCACCTCATGCGCATCAAGGAGAGCGCCCACGACTACCGCTATTTCCCGGACCCCGATCTGCTGCCGGTGCGCACGGAAGCCATCGTCGCCGAAGTCCAGCCGCTGGTGCCCGAATTGCCTGCGCAGAAGCGCGCCCGGTTCACCGCGCAATATGGCGTGAGCGAGTACGACGCCGGAGTGCTCGCCAACGACCTCCCGCTCGCCGCCTACTTCGAGAGCGCCGCCGCCCACGCCCGCAAGCCCAAGCACGTGGCCAACTGGATTCTCAACGAGCTGCCCAATTTCCTGAGCGCTGCCGGGCTCGGCATTGAAGAATGCCCCATCTCCGCCGCGAACCTCGACGAACTCATCAACGCCATCGACGATGGGAAAATCAGCGGGAAGCAGGGAAAAGAGGTGTTCGCCGAAATGTTTGCGACCGGCAAACCCGCCACCGTCATCATCGAAGAAAAGGGACTCAAGCAGGAGAGCGATCCGGGGGCCATTGAAGCGTTGTGCGACCAAGCTATTGCCGCCAGCGCCAAAGCCGTCGCGGAATACAAGAGCGGCAAACTGAGCTCCATCAACTTCATCAAGGGCCAGGTGATGAAGCTCTCCCAAGGCAAAGCCAATCCGGTAGTGGTCGGCGAGGTGCTGGCGAGAAAACTGGCGGAGTGAATCCCGGCACAAGGAAGAGGCAAAAGGGAGGAAAGAAAATGCGCTCTCTTTTCCTGAGTTTCCTGAGTTCCTGATAGATTGAGATTCCCCTCCCCCCGCAACTGACGCTCGACGAACCGGTTGCGGGCTGATACAAACCTCGGCCTCATGTCCGACGTCCAGCACACCCTCGCCTCATCCGCCTCGCTCGCGGGAACCTCCCTGCATACCGGGGAACGTGTCACCCTCACCCTGCATCCAGCGCCCGTGGGGCATGGCTGGAAGTTCAAACGTAGCGATCTGCCGGACCAGCCGGTGATCGACGCCCACTGTTCCCATGTCAAAATGGTGGAGCGGGCCACGACGCTCTGCGAAGGGGCCGTGAAAGTGCAGACGGTGGAACATGTGCTCTCCGCCCTCTGCGGCATGGGCGTGGACAATGCCCTCATCGAAATGGACGCCAACGAGCCCCCCATCGGCGACGGCAGCGCCCGGCTCTTTGTCGAGCTCATCAAAAAAGCAGGCCTCCAGGCCCAGGACGCTCCGCGCTCCTATTTCACCGTCAACGAGCCGATCCATCTCGAAACCAAAAACGGCTCGCTCTTAACGATTGTGCCGGACGATAAATTCCGCGTCTCCTGCACCAATGTCGGCCCCGAGGGGCGTTTCGCCCAGTATTACAGCACCGAGATCACCCCCTCGATTTATGAGAAGGAGATCGCCTCCGCCCGCACGTTCGTCTATTACGAAGACGTCAAGCCGCTCCTGGACAAAGGCCTGATCAAAGGCGGCAGCTTGGAGAACGCCGTGGTGGTGCGTGGCGACTCGGTCATGAGCAAGGAGCCGGTGCGCTTCAAAGAGGAGTTCGCCCGCCATAAGATTCTCGACATCGTGGGCGACCTGGCCCTGTTCGGCCGCCGCATCAAGGGGCATGTCATTGCCATCAAGCCGGGCCACGGCCCGAACACCGAACTCGCCAAGCTGCTCACCAAACGCCAGGCGCAGTTGATGGCGATGGTTCCTCCGGCCACCACACCGAAAGGTGGCGAAGTGCTCGACGTCAACGACGTCATGAAACTGCTGCCGCACCGGTACCCGTTCCTCATGGTGGATCGGATCGTCGGCTTCGAGGGCAACAAATGCACCGGCATCAAAGCGATCACGATTAACGAGCCGTATTTCCAAGGGCATTTTCCCGGCCACCCGGTCATGCCGGGCGTCCTCCAGGTCGAAGCGATGGCACAGGTTTCCAGCATCGCGTTCCTGCGCCAGCAGGGCGAAGGAGCCAACTCGCGTATCGGCTATTTCATGAGCGTGGATAACGTGAAATTCCGCAAACCGGTTCTGCCCGGCGACACCCTTTTCATTGAGGTGGAAGTCACCAAGGCCAAACGCAACATCGCCAAATCCAAGGGCCGTTGCATCGTGAACGGAGAAGTCGTCTCCGAAGCCGACATGATGTTCGGCTTCCTCGCGGAATAGCTCGTTTTGCGCACGGGTCGCTTTCGGATCGCAAAAAAAATTCCATTTTCCCTTTGCGTCCTTTGCGTTCTTTGCGCGAATCTGTTGCCGCATGCCCCAGATCCACCCCACCGCCCTTGTCGACCCCAAAGCGCAACTCGGTTCCGGCGTTCACGTCGGCCCTTATTGCATTATCGGCCCGGACGTAACCTTGGGCGACGGCTGCTGGCTGCAACACCATGTCACCATCGCCGGTCCGGCTTGGATCGGCCGCAACAACCGGTTCTTCGCCTACGGTTCAATCGCCCAGCAAACGCAGGATCTCAAATACCAAGGCGAGCCGACCCACGTGGAGATCGGCGATGAAAACTGCTTTCGGGAATTCGTCAGCGTCCACCGGGCCACCGCGCCAGGTGCCTGCACGCGCATCGGCAGCCGGGGTAATTTCCTGGCCTACTCCCACATCGCCCACGATTGCATTGTCGGCAATGACGTGATTTTTTCCAACAACGGCACATTGGGCGGCCACGTGCAGGTTGGCGATCACGCCATCATCGGCGGGCTTTCCGCCGTACACCAGTTCTGCCGCATCGGACAGCACGCGATCCTCGGTGGCTGCACAAAGATTGTTCAGGACGTGCCGCCGTTCATGATTGCCGATGGCAACCCCGCAGAAATTCGCGGCATCAACAAAGTCGGGATGGAGCGACGCGGATTTTCCGCAGAAACCGTTCGCGAGATTAAAGAAGCATACCGGATTCTCTACCGGATGAATCTCAACGTGAAAGCTGCAGCGGAGCAAATCCGTGAAACGCTACGGCCCATCCCGGAAATCTGTCAACTGATGGAATTTTTGGGAACGACCGAAAGAGGCATTGTGAGATAGTCACGCCCCCGCTCTGCCCAACCCATTAAGGGGTTGAGGCTGAGGGGGCTTCAGGAGATTCCGGGGTTTCTCCCGCAGTCCGTTTGATTTCGCGGTAAAGTTCGCCGCGGAAAATGGGGATCTCTCTCGGAGCCGCGATGCGAATGCGGACCGTATCCCTCTCAATTCGAGTGACCATGATCTCGATGTTGTCACCGACCATGATCGTTTCCCCTACTTTTCGTGATAAGACTAACATGTGATTCTGTTTACAGCGATTTGGATGCAGCTATTTTGAAATAAGAGCAGCTCAGGTAAAATGTCCGCTTAAAAACGTAGCCTCGCAAGCTCTCAATCAGACATTTTGAAAACATTTCATCCACTGTTGCAAAACTCCGATCCAGTTTTGCTGAACGCTCATGCACACTTTATTAAACAGGGTGTTACTATCCGTAATACCCGGACTTTTTAAATCTGCCATTTTGTCGGTTTTTTCACCCCCAATCATTGCACTTCTTTTGCACCAGATACGCGCGTTTAACGATCGGGTCACGATCAGAATCCCTACTTTGTGAAATTTTTCACAAATACGCTTGCCCATTTTCTCCTCCCTTTTTAAGTTCTTTGGCTTTTCATCACTCACTCAAAATGGCGCTTACAAAGCACGAGTTTGAATCAGCCGACTCTTTCGGACGCACCCAGCAACATCTCGCTTCCTCGGGGGCATCAGAAGCGGCGCTTTCCGACATGCTCGGAGAAAAAATGATCCTCAACATGGGGCCCTCCCACCCGGCCACCCACGGCGTGTTGAGGATCGTGCTCGAACTCGACGGTGAGACGATCACCAAGGCCATCCCAGACATCGGTTACCTGCACCGCGGCAGCGAAAAAATAGCCGAGGCGATGCAATACAACCAGTTTGTCCCCTACACCGACCGGCTCGACTACTTGGCGCCGCTGGCAAATAATGTGGCGTACGCCCTGGCGGTGGAAAAGCTCATGGGCTGGGAACTCCCGCCGCGCGGCAAGGCGATTCGCGTGATCTGCTGTGAAATGGCCCGCATTTCCTCCCACCTGCTGGGCCTCGGCGCCTATGCGATGGATACCGGGGCGATGACGGTGTTCCTCTACACCATGGCCGAGCGTGAAAAGGTGTACAATCTTTGCGAACTGCTCACCGGTGCCCGGCTGACCACCAGCTATACGCGCGTGGGCGGGCAAATCCGCGATCTCCCGGAGGGTTTTACCCCGCAGCTCACGAAATTCCTCGATGAAGTGGCCCCGGTGGTGGACGAAATCGACGCACTGCTTTCGCGCAACCGCATTTTTGTGGACCGCACCAAAGACGTCGGCGTGATCACGGGCCAGATGGCGATCGACTACGGTTTGACCGGCCCGAACCTGCGCGGCTCGGGCATTGATCACGATTTGCGCAAACGCCAGCCGTACCTCGATTACGAGCGGTACGATTTTGATATCCCCGTCGGTTCCGTGGGCGATTGCTACGACCGGTATTTTGTCCGGCTCGAGGAAATCCGCCAAAGCATCAAAATTCTCAGGCAAGTCATCGACAAACTCCCGAGCGGCCCGGTGAACATGGCCGATCCGAAGAATTTCCCGAATGCCAAGCGCGAGGTGCTCACCAAAATGGAGGAGTTGATCAACCATTTCATCCTCTATACCGAAGGGGTCAGCGCGCCTCCCGGGGAGGTCTATTTTGCGGCCGAAAATCCCAAGGGCGAACTCGGCTTCTACATTAACAGCCTCGGCGGCGGCAGCCCGCACCGGCTCAAGGTTCGGTCCCCCTCGTTCTCCAACCTGTGCATCCTGCCGGAAATTTTGAAAAACCATCTCATCGGCGACATCCCGGCCATTCTCGGCAGCTTGGATTTCGTGATGGGCGAATGCGACCGGTAAATAAGATGCGCCCCCTTTTTATGAATCTCACACAGAGACACAGAGACACAGAGGGGAACCAAAAATATTCTCTTCCTGTTTTTTCCGTGTCTCTGTGTCTCTGTGTGATGTTCCTCTTTACCGCGTGTGGACGCAAGATCAAGGAGTCGAACTTAAACGTGCTGAAGCCGGAGATGACGACGAAGGAAGTGGAGTCGATCCTCGGCGCACCCACTCGCGTGGAGATCGACTCGGAACTGGTCTCCAAGGAAGTCAAGACGCTGCCGCGATTCCGCTACGTTTACGTGCAGAACGGCCAAAAAATTGAGCTGCTCTTTTTCGGCGATCGGCTGGCTGAAACCAAAAAGGGAATCCCCGCCATCGAGGGCAAGCTCGGAAAATAATTTTGAAAATGCAGATTCCACCTGAACTCACAACCCTGATCGACGAGGCCATCTCGCACTACCCGGTTTCCAAACGGAGCGCTTCGCTTCCCTTGCTGCATCTCTTCCAGGAGCATTTCGGCTACATTTCCGAAGAAACCATCCTCTGGATCGCTGAAAAACTGGAGCTTCAGCCGATCGCCATCCTGGAACTCGTGACGTTCTACCCGATGTTCCGCCGCACTCCGCCGGGCAAACACCACATCCGCGTTTGCAAAACGCTCTCCTGCGCATTGGCCGGAGCCGAGCAGTTGAAAGCCGATCTCTGCAAAGCCACGGGCATCCCGTGCGACGGGCATGGCGACTGTCACGGCGGCGCGCCCGGCCATGGCGATCCCGTCGTGGTCAGCGCGGATGGCAAATTTTCCATTGAAAGCGTCGAGTGCCTCGCAAGCTGCGGCACCGGCCCCGTCATCATGGTGAATGACGACTTTTACGAAGCGGTCACCGCCGAAGAAATTCCCAACCTCCTTTCCCAATACAAGTAACCATGCCAGCGCCTGCCCGCCGCATCCCACACCCGCGCGAAAAGCGGATGGTCTTCGCCAACATCGACCGCGAAGGCTACACGCCGGACATTGCTTGCTACCTGCGCAATGGCGGGTACGAAGACCTCAAAAAAGCCGTCACAATGGCCCCGGCGGATATCGTCAACGAAGTCAAAGCCTCCGCCCTGCGCGGACGCGGCGGCGCAGGGTTCCCGTGCGGCGTCAAGTGGGGGTTCATCCGGCCCGGCGAAACCAAGCCGATCTATCTCATTTGCAACGCCGACGAATCCGAACCCGGCACCTTCAAGGACCGCTACATCATCCACCAGGATCCGCACCAGTTGATCGAAGGGATGATCATTTCGGCCTTCGCGCTCAATGTGCACCTCGCCTATCTTTATATCCGGGGCGAGTTTCCGCTGGGCGCGAAAATTCTCGAGCAAGCCATTGCGGAAGCCAAGGCGAACGGGTTCCTGGGCAAGAATATTCTCGGCACGGGATTCGACCTCGAAATTTACGTCCATCGCGGCGCAGGCGCTTACATCTGCGGCGAGGAAACCGGGCTCATCGAATCGCTTGAAGGCAAGCGGGCTTACCCGCGCATCAAGCCCCCCTATTTCCCGGCGGTTTTGGGCCTCTACCAGTGCCCCACCATCGTCAACAACGTCGAAACCCTTTGCCACGTCAAACACATCGTGCGGATGGGCGGCGCGGAGTTTGCCAAAATCGGCACGCCCAACAACACCGGCACCCGCATCGTCGGCGTGAGCGGCGATGTGCAGCGGCCCGGCTATTTTGAAATCGAAGTCGGCTCGATGACGCTCGGCGAACTGCTCAACGACCTTTGCGGCGGGCCAAAGCCGGGACGTAAATTCAAAGCGATCATCCCCGGCGGCAGTTCCGCCAAGGTTTTCCGCGCAGACGAACGCTTCAAAATTAAAGTCAAGGGAGCGGATGGCGCGATGGTGGAAAAGGAGATCGGCGTGATGGATATCCCGATGGACTTCGACACAATGGCCGCGTGCGGCAGCATGGCGGGCTCGGGCGGCGTGATCGTCATGGACGACTCGCGTGACATGGTCCAAACGCTGAATAACCTGAATCAATTCTACGCGCACGAAAGCTGCGGCCAATGCACGCCGTGCCGCGAAGGCTCCCTCTGGATGCGCAAAATCACCGACCGCATGCTGGCGGGAGGCGGCGCGGAGAGCGACCCCGCAACACTGGCGAGCGTCTCCAACAACATCGCGGGCAAAACCATCTGCGCCTTTGGCGAAGCCTGTTCATGGCCGACCATGAGCTTTGTGGCGAAATTTCCCGAGGAATTCGCCGCGCTCTCCAAAAAACCCGTGCCGCCGCCGACTCCACCGGAGTTCATCAGCGAAATTTTGACCGGAGGACAGGGCCAATGATCTCGAACATATCCAGTTCTCCTGACACGATCATTTTGGGTATTTTAGGAGGAATTTTTTGGCTGATTCCCCTCGCCGCCACGATATTTCTACTTGTGCTTGCCGCCCGCTTTGTCAAAGCCCACGAGCGCATTGCTCACGCCATGAATTCAATGGAACAGGCGCACCGCGAAGCAGCGGTAGCCTTGCGCAAATTGGCCGCCACGCAAAATAACAAGGATAATCAATCTTGAGCACCGAAGCCACCACTCCCAAACCTGTCGAACTCGTCAATGTCCAGATTGACGGCGTCTGGCATCAATTTCCAAAGGGCACCCGCGTAATTGAAGCGTGTTCCCAGGCGGGCAAATTCATCCCGCGCTACTGCTACCACCCGAAGCTCACCAGCCCCGGCAATTGCCGTATGTGCATGGTGGAACTCGGCATGCCCAAGATGACTCCGGATCGCAAGCCGGAACTCGGGCCCGACGGCAAGCCCCTCCACAACTGGATTCCCCGCCCGCAAATCTCCTGTGCTCAGGATGTGAGCGAAGGCCTCGGAGTGCGCACTGACTCCAGCATGGTGCAGGAAGCCCGCAAAGGTGTGCTCGAATTCCTGCTCATCAATCATCCGCTCGACTGCCCCATCTGCGATCAGGCCGGTGAATGCAGGCTTCAGGAGTTTTCTTACGATTACGGCCAAGCCAAAACACGCTTTCTCGACGAGAAAGTCAAAAAACCAAAGCGCGTTGAAATCGGCCCGCGCGTCACGCTCGATGACGAGCGGTGCATTCTTTGCACACGCTGTGTACGGTTCATGCGCGAGGTGGCCAAGGACGACGTGATCGGCATCGTTGATCGCGGCAGCTACAGCTCCATTTCGTGCCATCCCGGCAAGACGCTCGACAGCAATTATTCGTTGAACACGGTGGATATCTGCCCCGTCGGTGCCCTCACCTCCACCGATTTCCGGTTCAAGATGCGCGTCTGGTTTTTAAAGGAAACCAAGAGCATCTGCACAAGTTGCGCCACCGGCTGCAACACCGTGATCAGCGCGCGCGAAAACATCGTTTACCGCCAGACGCCGCGTGAAAACAACGACGTGAACCAAGCGTGGATGTGCGATTACGGGCGGCTCAATTTCCACTACCTCCACAGCCCCGAACGGCTCTTAAGCCCTGTCGTGCGCGGCCATGAACAGCCGGACTGGAAAAACGCAATCGCCACTGCCGCCGCCGAATTGAAAGCCGTTGCACCCGAGCAGATTGCCGTGATCGCTTCCGGCAAAATGACCAACGAGGAATTATACCTCACGGCGCAACTTGCCAAAGCCCTTGGCGTGAAGCTCCATGATATCGTTCCTCACACCGACACGGGCGACGACATTCTTCTCAGCACCGACCGCAATCCGAACACCGCCGGAGCGAAACTCCTCGGGGTAAGCGCGAGCACGCCCGGCGCAAACCTGTCCGCTGTTGTGGAAGGCATCCGCAGCGGCGCAATCAAAGCACTCATCGTCCTCGGCGAAGATGCAACCCTGGCCGGTTTGACCTCGGCGGATTTGACAAAACTGACGGTCCTCGTCACGACTGCCATCCTCCCCAACGCAACCACCGCCGCCGCAACCCACCTGCTGCCCAGTGCGGCGTTTGCCGAAAAGCGTGGCTCGATGATCAACAAAAATGGACGCCTCCAGCGCCTGAACCGGGCCATCCAGCCTCCGGGCCTCGCCCGCGACGATTGGGAAATCCTCGTCGGCCTCACCGAAGCCGTCACGGAGTCGAGCCTCGGCTTCAACGCCATTGAAGACGTCGTAAAAGCAATGACCGCAGCAACCCCCGCCTTAGCCGGATTGAGCCTGAGCAAAATCGGCGACCTCGGCGTGCAACTACCACTCCCTGCAAATGAATAAACCAGGAAACCAGGAAAGGACAAATCTGGAACTCAGGAACTCAGGAATTGAGAACTGCTCGATTCAGTGTGTTTCCTTTTTT
The DNA here is from genome assembly GCA_026398235.1 of Verrucomicrobiota bacterium. Taxonomy (GTDB): domain Bacteria; phylum Verrucomicrobiota; class Verrucomicrobiia; order Chthoniobacterales; family Chthoniobacteraceae; genus UBA695. Next base: position 5,920 of record JAPLTE010000122.1, on the reverse strand, counting down.
CTCGTTCCCAAACTCCATTTCGCTCCATCCTTTTCCTGAGTTCCTGAGTTCCAGATTTTCTTTCTAATGAACGCGATTCTCCATGATCTAGCCGATCCCAATTCCATTCTGTTTATGATCTGGACTACGCTCGCCAAGTCGGCGGGCCTGCTCGGGGTTGTGCTCGGAATGGTCTCCTACACTGTTTACGCCGAACGCCGCGTCAGTTCGTTGATGCAGGACCGGCTCGGCCCCAACCGCACGGGCTTCCCGATCAGCCTGCTCGGATTTGGCCTCAAAGATTGGTCGCCCATTCTTGGCGGCCTCGGCCAGCCGATTGCGGATGCCGTGAAGCTTCTGCTCAAGGAAGATTTCACCCCGGCCTACGTGAAGAAATTCTATTACTGGATCGCCCCGGCGCTCGGCATCGCTGCCGCCATCATCTCATTGGCCGTGATCCCGTTCGGAAGCAAGATCGGGACGGTGGACATGGTCATCGCGAATATCGACATCGGCCCGCTCTTTATCTTCGCCATCTCCTCGCTCGGCGTTTACGGCATCGTGCTCGCAGGTTGGTCGGCCAACTCCAAATACCCGTTCCTCGGCGCGATCCGCTCCACCTCGCAATTGATCTCTTATGAACTGGCGCTGGGCCTTTCGGTCGTGCCGCTCTTTTTGATCATCGGCAAGCTCAACCTCGTCGAGATCGTTCATTACCAAGTCCAAAACGGTTGGATGCTCCTGCCGGGCCTCACCGCCGGGAAGCTCCCCACGCTCTCGCAAGTCCTTTGCTGGATTCCCGTTCTCATCTCCTTCCTCGTTTTCACGATCGCGATGTTCGCCGAGACAAACCGCCTCCCGTTTGACCTCCCCGAGGCTGAAACGGAACTGGTCGGCGGTTATCATACCGAATATTCATCCATGAAATTCGCCCTCTTTTTCCTGGGCGAGTACACCGCGATGATCACCGGTTCCTCGCTCATTATCACCCTGTTCCTGGGGGCCTGGCATTTCCCTGGCATCCCCGATGGCAGCATGAGCGGCTGGCCGGGCGTGCTTTGGGGGCTGGTCAACATTGGCGTCTTTTTCACCAAGGTGTTCGCCTTCCTGATTTTCTTCATTTTCATCCGGTGGACCCTCCCGCGCTTTCGCTACGATCAGCTCATGAAACTGGGCTGGATCTGGCTTTTTGAAATCGCGCTTGTGAACATCTTCCTCACCGCTCTCATCGTTGCCTTCGTGCACTAACGCCATGGCCTACCAAGTTCCACGTCCCAAACTGACTTTCGCGGAAAAGATTTACCTGCCCAGCGTGATCGCGGGCTTGAAGATCACGCTCGGCCATCTCTGGCGAATGCTCCGCGGCAAAACGCATGTTTGCATGCAGTATCCCGAGGAGAAATGGGATTCCCATCTTCCTCCCCACTATCGCGGAGCGCCCACGCTCGTTTCCGACGAGTTCGGCCGCACCCGTTGTGTAGCCTGCCAGCTTTGCGAATTCATCTGCCCGCCGCGTGCCATTCGCATCAAGCCGGGCGAGATCCCCGCCGAGAACAAATTCGCCAAGGTCGAAAAATTCCCGGAAGAATTCCAGATCGACATGATCCGCTGCATCTACTGCGGCCTGTGCGAAGAGGTTTGCCCGGAGCAAGCGATCTTCCTGAAAAAAGAATACGCCATCACCGGCACGAGCCGCGCGGCAATGATGCACCAAAAAGAAAAGCTCATTGAGATGGGCGGCATCCAGCCCGGCGTGGTCAACAAGTGGAATGAGAAAAAATAATGAAGACAATCTCACACAGAGACACAGAGGCACAGGCAATGAAATGTCCATCCTTTCGTATTTCTGTGTCTCCGTGTCTCTGTGTGAAATTTTAATTTAATTGTCCCCATGTCACCCATTCTCTTCTGGATCTTCGCCGCGCTGATGCTCGGTTTCGGCGCCGCAACCCTGGTCAATCGCAACCCCGTCGCAAGCGCGCTCAGTCTCGTTGTCTCGCTTCTCGGGCTTTCAGCTCTGTTCTTCAGTTTGGACGCTTACTTTATCGGCGTCATCCAGATCCTCGTCTATGCAGGCGCGGTGATGGTGCTCTTCCTGTTCATTATCATGTTGCTCGACCTCAAAGCCGAACAACGCCGCCAGATCAGCCTGCCTGTCCTGCTCGGCGGCGTAGCGGTGACCGCATTGTTTGTCACCCAAATCGCCCTCGTCGTGCGCACTTTTCAGGTGGGCAACAAACCGTTCCCGAGTCTCGCTGCGAAATTCGACGACGCCTCCAACATCGGCAACATGCTCTTTAGCCACTACAATCTGCCGTTCCAGGTGATCGGCGTGCTGATCCTCGTCGCGAGCATCGGCGTGGTTGTCCTGAGCAAACGCGAACTCAACTAGTTATGGTCACCCTCAACGATTATCTGCTGGTCAGCGGTCTTCTCTTCGCCCTCGGTTTTTCGGGCGTGCTGCTGCGGCGCAACATCCTCATCATCTTCATGGGGCTTGAGTTGATGCTCAATGCCGCCAACCTTTCGCTCGTCGCGTTCTCCCGGTTCAACGTCACCAACGGACTCCCCAATTACAACGGCCAGATGCTCGTCTTCTTCATCATCACCGTCGCCGCGGCCGAAGTGGCGGTCGGCCTGGCGATCATCGTCGCGCTTTACCGCGCACGGCAGACGACCAATGTGGAAGACCTGAACGCACTGAAGTTTTAGGAATAGGACATCCGCAGATTTCGCAGATTACACAGATTTCAGAAATTAGAACCATGCCATTACCCTGGATCATCCTTTTTACCCCGCTCTTGAGTGCGGTGCTCATCATCCTCTTCACCCAAAAGTGGCGGAACTTGAGCGCAGGCATTTCCATTGCTGCCGTGCTTGTTTCCTTGGCCGCCAGCATTGTTCTGTTCCGCACTTTGGGCGATTCCACCACGACCTTCCAACTCCCGTGGCTGGATTTCCGCTCCGTCGGGTTTGATTTCCAAATTCCCATCGGCATCACAATTGACGGCCTGAGCAAGGCGATGCTGCTCGTCGTCACCGGTATCGGCACGCTCATCCACATCTATTCCTGGGGCTACATGGCCGACGACGAGGGCAAATCGCGCTACTTCGCCGGACTCTCGCTCTTCATGTTCTCGATGCTCGGCATCGTCTTCGCCAATAATTTCCTGATGATGTTCATCTTCTGGGAATTGGTCGGCGTCAGTTCCTATATCCTCATCGGCCACTGGTTTCACAAGCCCGCGCCGCCCGCCGCCGCCAACAAGGCGTTCATCTGCAACCGCATCGGCGACTTCGGGTTCATGCTCGGCATCCTGCTGGTTTGGACGGCGACCCAATCGGTTGATTTCGCAAAAATCCAATCCGCCTGGCCAGCACTCGTTGCGAACCCGGCATTCATGCCTTTTGCAACCGCCGCCGCGCTGTGCATCTTCTGCGGCACCGTCGGAAAATCGGCGCAATTCCCACTCCACGTCTGGTTGCCAGACGCGATGGAAGGCCCGACACCCGTTTCGGCCTTGATCCATGCCGCGACGATGGTCGCCGCCGGCGTATACATGCTGGCCCGCGTATATTTTGTGATTGGAAGCGCGCCTGCCGCACTGGAAGTGATCGCATGGATTGGCACCATTACCGCCGTGCTCGCCGCGTTGATGGCCACACAGCAGAACGACATCAAGCGCGTGCTCGCCTACTCCACTCTCTCCCAGCTTGGCTACATGGTCATGGCAGTGGGCGTTGCCTCGCCCAACGGCGCAATGTTCCACCTGTTCACGCACGCCTTCTTCAAGGCGCTGCTCTTCCTCGGCGCAGGCGCGGTCATTTACGCCTGCCATCACGAACAGGATATCTGGCATATGGGCGGCTTGTGGAAAAAGCAACCCGCCACGGTTCTGACCTTCGCCACGGGCACGCTTGCACTCATGGGCGTGTATGGTTTCAGCGGATTCTATAGCAAGGACTCGATCCTCATCGCGGCAAGCGAACACAACCGCGCCATTTACTATTGCGGTCTCCTCGCCGCCTTCCTGACCGCTTTCTACATGACGCGCCTCTTCGTGGTCGTCTTCTTCGGAAAAGCCCGCAGCGAACACGCCGCGCACGCACATGAAGCCCCGGCAGTGATGTGGATTCCGCTTGTGCTGCTGGCGATTCCCGCAGTCGCAGCAGGCTACCCCGGCGTCATCAGCAGTTTCCTGACCACGCCGGTGCATGAACATTCGATGATCCCGTGCATTGCGAGCAGCGTAGCAGCCGCGGGCATCCTGCTTGGGTTCTTCCTTTACCGGGGCAGGGAGAAAGACCCGATCTATATTCCGCTCTTCGCCAATAAATTTTATTTCGACGAATTTTACGCGCTGCTCGTCTGGAACACCCAGGATCTGCTAGCCCGCATCAGCGCTTTTGTGGACCGCTGGGTGCTCGACACCGCCCTCGTGCGCGGCCTCGCAAGCAGCACCTGGGGTGCCGGGTTCATCCTGCGCTTCGCTCAATACGGCAACCTCCAGGGTTACGCGCTGCTGTTCGGAGCCGGGGTCGTCGCTCTCTTCTACTTCATCCTTTTCTTTAAATAGCCGTGCTCAATCTCCTCATCGCCATCCCCATCGTAGCCGCGATTGCCATTCTTCTCGGCCTCTGCGCCAAAAGAACCGCGCTCTTCGCGACCGCGCTCAACCTGCTGCTTACCCTTGCGTTAGTGTTCCAATACAATACGCAACCGGGCGCGGCACAGTATCAATGCACCTCCAGCATCCTTCTCGCGCCCGCCTGGAAGCTGGCTTTCGCTCTCGGCGTGGACGGCTTGAGCCTGCTCATGCTGCTCTTGACGGCTCTCGTCGGATTCGCCGCCGTGTGGGTGGCACCGCATCCGGAGAAACTGGAGCGCTACCCGAGCCTCTATTACGCGTGCCTGATGTTCATCATCGCCGGGGCCACGGGTGCATTCGCTTCGCTCGATCTCTTTTTCTTTTACGCCTTCCACGAACTGGCGCTCATCCCCACATTCCTCTTGATCGGCATCTGGGGTTCGGGCGACCGGATCACCGCCGCGTGGAAAATCACCATCTACCTCGCACTCGGCAGCTTTGTGTTGCTGATCGGCCTACTGGCGCTCTATTTCAGCATTCCCGAGGCGGCCCGCACACTCAATATCCCGGCTCTTCAAGCGCTGGCAATGCATGGCGGGATCCCGCAAACCCCGTGGATTTACCTTACGCTCCTGATCGGGTTTGGCGTGCTCATTTCACTCTTCCCGTTCCACACCTGGGCGCCGCAAGCCTATGCCTCCGCCCCGGCTCCCGCCGCGATGCTTCACGCGGGCGTGCTCAAGAAATTCGGCCTCTACGGACTCCTCCGTGTGGCGCTCCCGCTCCTGCCGGGCGCGGCGCAGCACTGGACCCATCTGCTGCTCTTCCTGCTCGCGGGAAACATCCTTTACGTCGGCCTTGTCACCATCGCCCAGAAACGACTCGACACCATGCTCGGCTATTCGAGCGTGATGCATATGGGCTACATCTTCCTCGGCATCGCCGCGTTTAATTCGCTCGGTTTGAGCGGCGCAGCTCTCCTCATGTTCGCACACGGCCTCTCCATTGCGGCGCTCTTCGCCATCACCGGAGCCGTGCGGCAGCGCACCGGCAGCCTGGAATTTGCCAAACTCGGCGGACTGGCCACACCGATGCCGTTCCTCGGCTTCACCTTTGGCCTCGCCGCCTTTGCATCCATCGGTCTGCCCGGCTTCGCCAACTTCGCGGCCGAACTCCCGATCTTCTTTGGCGCGTTCAGCCATTCGGGCAAGGGACTTTCTTTCTCCAATTTCCAGATCACCACAGTCATCGCACTCTGGGGCGTCGTGATTTCCGCCGTCTATATGCTGCGCGGCTACCGGGCCGCATTCCTCGGCGAGACCGATAAACGCTGGACGGGCCTCTTGGATTTA
>JAPLTE010000047.1 GCA_026398235.1 Verrucomicrobiota bacterium | reverse complement strand
GAGTTACGGCCTCGTCCAAACGGGCGGGCCTAGGAAAAAACAGACACTCTCGCACTCTTTGCGGTGCCGGTGGCCACCGGCACCGCAACTCACCTCTCACGTCTCAGCGGAGATGACAATCCGACTCATACAAGGAAAAAACCGGAGAAAACACAAGGCTTGCCATCCCGAATGCATATGAAGGATGACAAGCAAGTTGGAAGGCCGTGTTTGGCCCTGCTTCTTTTCCTGATTTCCTGATAAATCTTTCCTGATTCCAGCTCCCTCTTCCTGATGCGCGGTTCAGGGATTTCCGCCATTGCTGTCTGCGTCGCGCCCTCCTATCACAAAGGAATGGCGAACGTGGCTTTCCTCTGGCATATGCACCAGCCGTATTATGTGAATCCCCTCACCCGGGTGGCGACCATGCCTTGGGTGCGCCTCCACAGCGTCAAAGGGTATTTGGATATGATTTCGCTCATCGCCGACTACCCCGGCGTGCGGCTCAATTTCAACCTCACGCCGGTGCTCCTGCTCCAGATCGAGGAGATTGTCGAAGGCCGCGTCACCGATCTCTGGCTGGAGCGGGCGCGCAAACCGGCTGCCGATCTCGACGAGAGCGAACAGATCGCCCTGTTGCAGGATTTTTTCAAAGCGAACTGGGCCACCATGGTCAAACCGGAACCGCGGTACGCCGAGTTGCTCCACAAACGCGGCGAGCATCCGCGACGCGATGAACTTCCCCAAATCGCCCGGCACTTTACCCGGCAGGATTTCCTCGATCTGCAAGTCTGGTTCAATCTCGCCTGGTGCGGCTTCACAGCCCTCGCGCGTTATCCCGAACTCGCTGCCTTGCGCCAAAAAGGGCGGCACTTCACCGAAGCGGAAAAGGGGCGCTTGCTGGAAATTCACTTGGAAATCATGCGCTCCCTGCCCGGCGCATACCGGGCGGCGGAGGAGCGCGGGCAGGTCGAATTGACCACTACCCCGTTTTTCCACCCGATCCTGCCGCTGATCTATGACACGGCGCTGGCGGAACGCTCCCTGCCAGGTCGGGAATTCCCTCACCGCTTCCACTGGCCGCAGGACGCCGAGGCGCAATTGACCCTGGCGATTGAAAACCACGAGCGCCTCTTCGGACGCCGCCCGCGCGGCCTCTGGCCCTCCGAAGGTTCCATCGCGCCGGAAATGATCCCGCTCATGCAGCAAGTCGGGATCCAGTATTTTTGCAGCGACGAGGAAAATCTCTTCAAGTCGATCCACAGCGACCCGGCCTACGCGCATACCCGGGTCGAACATCTGGAGCTTTTCCAGGGATGGCAAATCCGCCACGACGGGGCATCCGTCAACGGCGTCTTCCGCGACCGGCCGCTCTCGGACTTTATCGGTTTCACCGCCGCCCGCAATCCGCCGGAACAAGCCGCCCGGCATTTGACGGAACACCTGCTGCACATTGCCGGGCATATTCCGGCGGAACACGGACTCATCCCGATCATCCTCGACGGCGAAAATGCGTGGGAAAATTTCCCCGACAGCGGCGAGGCGTTTCTGCGGGCGCTCTACGCCGGTATCGCCGCCGATCCCGTGCGGCTGCGCAGTTGCACCCTCGACACCTATTTTCGCGAGCATCCCCCCATACGCGGCCTGAATACCTTGCACACCGGCTCCTGGATCGGCAGCAATTTCGATATTTGGATTGGCGAGCCGGAGGAAAATCGTGCCTGGGATCTGCTGGGGCAGACCCGCTCATTTCTCCAGCAGCAAATCGATGCCGGGAAACTTGAGGAATCCGAAAAAACCGCTGCGTTGCACGAAATTTATGCCGCCGAAGGGAGCGATTGGTTTTGGTGGTATGGGCCGGATTTCTCCACCGAAAACGATGCGCTTTTCGACGACCTTTTCCGGCAGCATCTCAAAAACGTTTACCTCCTGTGCGATGTGCTGCCTCCGGCGGAACTGGACGTTCCGATCGCAGGCTATACCCCGCCCCTCTTCCGCCCGCCGCAACGCCATATCTCCCCATGCCTGGGCGACTGGGATGCGTCCCGCTTGGAATGGCTCGCCGCCGGAACCTACCTTCCCGGCGCGGAGCAAGGGGCTATGCACCGTTCCGGGCGTTTCGTGAAAAAGCTCTGGTTTGGCTGCGATAAAGCGCATCTCTACCTTCGGCTCGATTTCGCCCAACCGGAGCAGATTCCGCCCATTGCACTGCTCCTCACCGTGACCCGTTCCGGCAACTCCAAGTGCCTGCAGGCCCGAACAGCCGTATTGCGCAAACCGGGTTCGCATTCCTTTACGATCCTGGGAAAGCCCGGGCACCATGCCACGCTCACCCTCGGGCAATATCTCGAATGGAAACTTGCCCTGGCCGATCTCGACCTGCCACCCGGTGCCCCGTTTACTTTTCAGCTGGCGTTGCTTTCGGATGGAATCGAACAGGAACGTTACCCGGAGCAGGCCCCCATCCCGCTCCGCGCGTAAGTTGCCCTAAACGGAAGAGGACGGCCACGGCGCAAAAAGCACAAGTGAAAACCGGCTCTTTGCGCGCTTTCGCTCCCCTCCCGCCATTGATTCCAACCCCCTACTCTCCTTTTTGCGCTCCTTGCGCCTTTTTGCGGCTATTCCTTTGCCTGGCCTACGCCAACTCCATCCCCACGAGGCAAACATCGTCGGAGAATTCACGGTTCGTCGCGAACGCCTGCACCTCTTCCACCACCCCGCGACAAAGCTCCTTCATTGGCAGATGGCGGCGGGATTCCACCGCATGCAGCAGCCGCGAATAGTCGTAGATTTCATCCTTCGCGTTCTCCACTTCAAAAAGGCCGTCGGTAAAAAAGAGCACCGTGTCCTGCGGCTCGAACCGGCAGACGCAACGCTCGTAGGTGGTTTCATCAAACAACCCGAGCACCGGCCCGGTTTTGCCTTCAAGCGGGAGAACGCCTCCTGCGCGCACCTGCATGGGGCGGGGATGCCCCGCATTGGCATAGACCAGTTCTCCCGCGGCCAAGTCGGCCACAAGATAACAGCCCGAAACAAAAAGCGGGGTGCTGTTGTGCCGCAAAATCCTCCGCAGCGCGCTGTTCAGATCTCCCATCAACACCTCCGGGCCCAGCGCATTGGAAGCCATTTCGTCCACCAAGGCGCGAATTGTCGCCACGACGAGGGAAGCCCGCACCCCGTGGCCCATCACGTCGCAAATAAAAATCCCCACCCGGTCGGGGCTGATTGCGTAAACATCAAAAAAATCGCCGCTCACGGCCGTGGATGGCTGGAAGAAATGGTAAAAGCGCGCCGCCTCGCGTCCCGCGTGGAAAAAGGTGGGAAAACTCTGGGGCAACATCGCGAGCTGAAGTTCGCGGGCCATCGCCAACTCCTCCTCCAGCGCTTCGTTCTTATGGCGAAGCTCCTCGGCGATCTGGGCGAGTTGATGTTGCGCGTTTTTGCGTTCGGTGATGTCCCGTGAAAGTCCAAACGTGCCAATGATCCGCCCCCGCTCGTCGCGCAACGGCATCTTGCTGGTGGAAACGTAGGTCACGTGCCCATCGGGCCACATCTCTTTTTCCTCGATGTTGACCAGCGGCAGGCCGGTATCGAGGATTTCACGCTCATCCTCCAGAGCCTGGTTCGCGTGCTCGTCGAGAAACAAATCGAAATCCGTTTTTCCGAGCAAGGTTTGCGGGCTGCTGACCCCATGCCAGCGGACCATCGCCTGGTTCACGGCGATCAACCGGCTGTCCATGTCTTTGAAATAAATGCAGTCCGGCAGGCTCTCCATGAGCGCTGCAAACATCGTGCGCTCCATGCTGGCGGTCAGGCCCGAGAAATCTTCGTTGATGGCAGGCTGGCAGGTGCCCCCCATCCCAAAAGCCTTCCCGCTGGACTCCCGATAGACAATCCCGCGCATCAACACACTGTGGATGCTACCGTCCACCCATTGGATGCGGAATTCCCCCTCATATTCCATGCCCCGCTCCACCGCCACCGCCATCATACTGGCTACGTGGGCCCGGTCCCCATTGTGGACCCGGTTGAGAAAATCGTCCGACGCCCCGTCAAACGTGCCGGGCGTCATTCCAAACAGCGCGTGCATCCCTTCGTCCCACACCATCGAATCTTTGGTAAAGTCCCATTCCCAGAACCCAAGTTCCGGTGGAGTTGGAGAGGCTGGCTGTTGCTCGGCGTGGTTCATGGAGGAGAAGACTGCACAAAAGCTGGAAGGATGCATTTACCATGACACGCGCGCGGGAGAAGGCAAAAGATTTTCCCTGTTTTTATCCTACGGAAACACGGGTGACAGACCGGCTTTCCTGTGCGACTTTATGAAATTGGCGACCCGCGACGCCGAATTTTACGAACATGCCCTTACCCAATTCACGAACCGTTTGCGTGCAAGCCTTGCAGCGCTGGGAATCAAGCACGACTTTTGCCGACGAAGTGCTCCACGAGGCGCTCGCCTCAAGCCAGTTTAATGTTTTCGACCGGTCGTTTCTCACAGAAACCTTTTACGGCGTCCTGCGGCACCGGAGCGCTCTGGATTTTTTGATCCAGCAACTGCGCGACACCGAGCTCGATCTCCAGACCCGGCAAGTGCTGCGGCTCGGCTTTTACCAGATTTTCTGGATGCGCATCCCCCACCACGCCGCAGTGAACGAGACCGTCAACCTCGCCGGTCGCGCCAAAGGGTTGGTGAATGCCCTGCTGCGGCGGGCGATCCGGGAAATGGACACCCTCACGGAACGGCTCGCGGCGGCCCCGCCCGCCATCCGCTACTCTCACCCGGAATTCCTGATCCAGCGCTGGGAACGCCAGTTTACGCCGGAGGGAGCCGCCCGGCTTTGCGAATGGAACAATACCCCGGCGGAGATTTACGTCCGCGCCAACGGCCTGAAAGTCACACCAGGCGAACTGCTCAAAGCCTCGCGCGGAGCCGAGCCGGCTGCGGCCCATCCGCTCGCCATCAAGGTGCGCCAGATCCCTTACCAATGGCTGGTCCAAGGCCTCTGTTATGTGCAGGACCCAAGCACGCTCATGGCTGTGGAACTGCTTGCACCCCAGCCCGGCGAAACCGTCCTGGACGCCTGCGCCGCTCCCGGCGGCAAAACCAGTTTCATGGCTGAACTGATGCAAAATGAAGGCCACATCGTCGCCTGCGACTCCTCCCGTTCCCGGCTGGAGCGCCTTCGTGAAAACCTGACCCGCCTCAATGTGACCCATGCGGAGATGCGCCGGGTCGATTGGCTGATGCGCCCGATTCCCTTTGAGCGCGAATCGTTCGACCGCATCCTCGTCGATGCTCCGTGCTCCAACACGGGGGTCATTCGGCGCAGAGTCGATGTCCGCTGGCGGCTCACTCCCGCCGATTTCCAGCAGATGCCCAGCCGACAGCGCCACATTTTGGACTCCGTTTTCCCGCTGCTCAAACCGGGAGGCACCCTTGTTTACAGCACCTGCTCGCTGGAGCCGGAGGAAAACGAGCAGGTGGCCGAAGCCGTCGCGCGCGAAATTCCCGGCATCGAGCTTGTTGAAATGCGCCGGTGCGAACCCCACCGCGACGCCACCGATGGTGCGTTCGCGGCCAAGTTTGTGAAAACAAAGAAGTAACTCGAATCTTGAGAATGGCCCCACGTACCCTTTTGGCATTCCTTCTGGCCCTCTGCCTTTTTGTTCCGGGCACTCTGCGGGCCACCGATACGATTGAGCCGCCCTTCGGCCTCGCGTGGGGAACAACCAAAGATCGTCTCGCCACGCTGCTCCAGGGAGCCAAAGCCAAGGTGGTGCAAAAGCGGGTAGTAGGCGGCCGCGACGCCTGGGATGTGGAAGGGTTGATCCAGACCCATCTGCGCCAAACGGTTTTTTTCTTCCGCAACGATGGCCTCGTGGAGGTGGAACTCCAATACCAGAACAACGCCTGGCTGGATTCCGACTACAACACCTTCATGGGGCAGCTCCGGATGAGTTTGGAGAACAAATTTGGCCCCGGTAAATTGATCGCCCGCTCTAAAAACCCCCAAGGCGACGTGATGCAAACGATCACCGGCTATGAGTGGGTCCAACCGTCCAACGCCGTCCAACTCATCTACTTCAGCGCGGAAAGCCCTTCGCAGGTGTTCCGCATGGTGAGCCTGCACTACAAATCGTTGTAGAATAATCGCCCCTTACCGCAGGGCGACCGATGCGAAAATCACCTCCGCATGGGCATCGGCCTGCGCCTCGTCCAGCCGGAAGGCGTCGTACACCAAAATCCAGACCGTGCGCGGCGGAAAAGCAAAGAAGACGTGAAACCGGTGGTGCGCACTGGGCGTGCTTCCCGAATAGCAAAACGTCGGCACCCCGCCCCGCTCGCCGGATTCCGGTTCGCTCATCGTCAAATCCGATACCCGCCCGAAACCGAGTTCCATCGCCCGGCGTTGTCGGGCCACGATGCGCCGCAAAGTCGCGTCGTCGTCCCCCACCTCACCCGGTTCTTCCCGGAGGATGGTGAGATGCTCGGTAGGTTTTTCCGCACTGCGGTACAACCAACGCGTCGGGGAATCCGACGGGCGCAATTGCCATCGTCCCGGCAAGGTCAATGCGAGTTCATACTCGGCAAAAACCGTTTCACGTTGTTTCCAATGGGCCATCGCTGCTTGAAGCTTAAGCGTTTGCGCGATGATTACACGCGAATTTATGCCACTTTGAAATGCGCGGATGCGGGGATTTGCGACGCCCTACTGGTTTTTGTACCAATGCCAAAAGCGCTCCACCCCTTCGGCCACCGAGACGGCGGGCTGAAAATCGAGCAGGCAGCGCGCCTTTTGGATGTCGGCAAATGCGCACGGAATATCCATGTCCGGCAGGAGCGCCTGAATGAGCCGGGCCTTGGCGCCGGAATGCTTTTCAAGCAAAGCCACAAAATCGGCCACCAGAACCGGTTCGCCGCGCCCGAGGTTGATGATTTCATACCCGAGCGGCCGATCCACCGCCGCCGCGATCCCGCGCACCAAGTCGTCGATGTAAATCCAATCCCGGTGCATCTGTCCCTTGCGGTACAGGCGCACTTTTTGTTGGCGGGAAATCCCATCGGCCACCTGGCAGGCGAGGCTGTCGGGGCGGTTCCTCGGGCCGTAAACGGAGAAGAACCGGGCGACCGTGCAATGCAACCCATAAAGGTGGTGATAACTGAACCCGAGCATCTCGGCGGCCCGTTTGCTGGCGGGATAAGGGGCCAGGGGGCGGTCGCATGCGGCGGTTTCGCTGAACGGGATCGCGCTCCCGTTGCCATACACCGAAGAAGTCGAGGCGAGCACAAAATTGCCGACCAAGTGCTGCTTGGCCGCATTGAGCAGATGCAATGTGCCCAACAGGTTCACCTCAAAAAAGAGTTGTGGATCCTCGATGGAAACCCCGACGCCGGTCATCGCGGCCAAATGCGCCACGGCATCAAACCCGTTCTCGTCAAACAAGCGGTCCAGCAGCGCGGGATCGCGAATATCCCCCTGGACGAACTCCCACTGGCCCCGGTTCTGTGCCGCGGATTGCACCTCGGCGAGGTTGGCCCGTTTGCGGGCGGGATCGTAGGCGGTGTTCAGATTATCCAACCCGACCACCCGGTCGCCCCGGCGCAGCAAATGCTCCGCCAAATGGCTTCCGATAAAACCGGCCGCGCCGGTGACAAGGAGGGTCTTTTTCATGGCAACGCCGCCAAGCGTCTGGGGGCCTTACTCCAATCGAAAGAAACCGCGAGAGCGGGCGTGCTGGGCTTTGCCGAAAAAGAATTGGCCGCAAAAAGGCGCAAAAAGCGCAAAGTAAAACGTGGTTCGCGCTCCGGTGGATCGCGACCTCCGGGCGCGATTGGGACGGCACCCGCCCTCATTCCTCCCTTTGCCTCTTGTGCTCCGGCTATCCCCTGCGGATCACCCCGTCGCGCAGCACACCGACAATCGGGAACCGGGAGACTTGCGCACACCACGCCACATCTTCCGCCCGGCCGTGAGCCCGCAGCACCCGCCCGTTTTTCGCCAACTCCAGGGCGGCGCAGAGGTTTGCCTGATGCTGCCGATAAAGCGCAAGCGCCACCTGCGCGGCATCCGTCAAAGTCGCTTCAGGAAATGCAGCGGCCAGCATCCCTGCGGCCAGCACATCTTCCAGAGCCAGCTCGCGGAAGGTCCCCGCGCAAACCAAAAGGACCCGCTCCGGCCCGCTCTGGCGCAAGCGATCCACCAAGGCTTGCATGTTGAGCAACGCCCCCACCCACACTTCGCGGGCCGAAGCACACGCCTGCAACGTCACGGTGCCGTTGGTCGTCGTCGTCACAATCCGCCGCAACCCGGCACGGCAATATTCCAGTGGCGAATTGCCCAGATCGAACCCGTCGATCCGGTCGCCAAAGCGTTCCCCGCCCAGCACGGCGTCGGGCCATTGCGCGCGAGCGGAAAGCGCCTCCTCGATGCTCACCACCGGGCGGATCTCCTCAGCCCCATGAGCCAACCCGGTTATAATGGACGATGTGGCCCGCAGCACATCGAACACCACACAAACGCTCGCAGAAAGATCGGCTTGCGGCAGCACGTCAATCTCGGCAGGAGTCAAAATGGCGTCAATGATCATAAGAGTATTTAGCGCGCAATAAAGCCGGGGAAAGCGTGCCGTGTCAAAACACCTTGGCAATCCGGTATGCGCTGGGCGTGCCGCCGATCTCGATCAGGAGACGCTCGCCTTTTTTGCGACCCACAAGCGCACTGCCCAGCGGGGATTGCGGGGTCATGACAAGCAGCGTTTTCTTTTGGTGAATAATCGCGGTGCCTCCGGCGCGCGGGCCAATAAAATAGAGGGCGTTCCCGCCGGGGCCGGCCAACTCAACCACGGCACAAAGGTCGATCCCGTCGGCCGCTGAAAAACTCCGCGGCGTGAGCGCTTCGTATTCCGCCCGAGCCTGCAATGTTTCCGCAGCTTGCTTGGATTGCCCTCTCGCCAGATACGAAGCTTCGAGCCCTCGCGTGTCGTATTTATTCTCAGCGCGGCTTTGCTCGTGCGTCGCCTCCGCGTGCGCGGCCCGCGCAGACTGGGCCAGCAGCGCCAACTCGGCGTCGAGGCTGGCGATGATTTTCTGGATCAGCGCAGCTTTATTTGTCACCGGAAATCCGCTTCTCTGTGGCGCGCACCACTTTTTCCACCATTGCCTCCACCGTGAGCCCGTGCTTTTTGCGCAGAATAGCGACGCTGCCGTGTTCGACAAAAGCATCCGGCCAGCCGATCCGCACCACCGGCGTTGCAATTTCAGCTTCGCTGAGGTGTTCCAAAACAGCGCTGCCAAACCCGTTGGCGAGCACGTGATCTTCCACGGTGCAAATGACTTGGACCTTGCGGGCATAGGCGTCGAGCATCTCGGTGTCGAGCGGCTTGATCCAGCGCGGGTTGATCACGGCGGTGGAAATCCCCTGCGCTTGGAGGCGGCAGGCGGCTTCCCGGGCCAGTTCCAACATATTGCCCAGCCCAAAGATCGCAACTTGCCCCCCGTCCTTGATCACTTCCGCTTTGCCGATTTCAAGCAACTGGGGCTGCGCTTTGGGGGTCGCTCCGGTGCCGGGCCCGCGCGGGTAGCGGATGGCCGTGGGGCCATCGTGGTGGAGCATGGTCCAAAGCATGTCCACAAATTCCTCCTCATCCTTGGGCTGCATGTGGACGAGCCCCGGAATGGAGCGCAGGAAACTGATGTCAAAAAGGCCATGATGGGTCGGGCCGTCATCGCCGCTCAATCCGGCGCGGTCCATGCAGAGCGCGACATTGAGTTTCTGCAAGGCGACATCATGCACGATCATGTCATAGGCGCGCTGCATGAAGGTCGAGTAGATGGCCAGGAAGGGCCGGAACCCCTGGGCGGCCAAGCCGCAGGCAAACAGGGCGGCGTGTTCTTCGGCTATCCCGACATCATAATATTTCTCGGGATGCTTTTGGGCGAAAGGGACAAGCCCCGTGCCCGTGGGCATTGCCCCGGTGATGGCGCACAGGGCTGCATTCGAGTCCGCAAAGGCAGAGAGACTTTTGCCGAGGATTTCTGAATAGGTCGGGGTCGCCGAAGGGACCGTTTCCCCGGTGTCGTGGTTGAAGCGCCCGAGCCCATGGAATTTGTCCGGCTGCTTCATCGCCGGGGGGTACCCCTTGCCCTTTTTGGTGAGCACATGAAGCAGGACCGGCTCATTCTGCGTTTTGAGAAACTCAAAGGTGCGGATGAGCAGCGGGAGATCGTGCCCGTCGATCGGCCCGTAATAGCGCAGCCCGAGTTCCTCAAAAATCACACTCGGAAGCATGAGATTTTTGATCCCTTCCTCCACCTTTTTCCCCAGGTTGCGGGCCATCCGCCCGCCGAGCCGCTCGACCAGCCGCGCCGTCTTTTCGTGCAAATGGTAGTAGGTGGGATTGGTGGCGATCCGGTTGAAGTAATTGGCAATCGCACCCACGTTTTTGGCGATGCTCCACTCATTGTCATTGAGGACGACGATGAGCCGCTTGGTGCAATCCGCCACGTTGTTGAGCGCCTCGAAACTCACCCCGCAGGTGAAGGCGCCGTCGCCCGCCACGCAGACGACGGATTCGCCGGACCCGCGCCGGTCGCGCCCCGCCGCAAAGCCGAGCGCGGCGGAAAGCGCCGTGCCTGCATGGCCCGCTCCGTAACAGTCGTGCTCGCTTTCCGTTCGCAGCAGGAACCCGTTGAGCCCTTGGTATTGGCGGATCGTATTGAGCCGCTCCCGCCTGCCGGTCAGGATTTTGTGGACGTAAGTCTGGTGGCTAACGTCGAAAAGGATTTTGTCTTTCGGGGTGGTGAATACCCGGTGCAGGGCAAGCGTCAATTCCACCACGCCGAGATTGGGCCCGAGGTGACCTCCCACGGAGCTGGGGTTCTCCTCCGCTCTCCGGGAGCGCCTTCAGGTCGGCCGGGCTGTGAATCGTTTCAAGATACCCCATGAGTTAAAAAAGGCTGACATCCTCCGCCGGTTTGTTTCCCTTGGCGGCACGCGGAGCCGCAGGCGAGGCAGGGCTCTCGTATTCCGCGATCTGCGGCTTTTCTGCGGCGTTGCGGGTTACGATCTCGATGCGTTTTTCGGCCGCCGCGAGTTTTTCCGAGCAGAGCTTCACGAGCCGGGTTCCCTCTTCGTAGCGCTCCAGCATCTCTTCCAGCGGGAGCTCGCCGCCTTCCATTGCTTCAACGATTTGCTCAAGGCGCTCGACAGCGCTCTCAAACGTGGTGGGATTGGTTTGTTTTTCAGCCATGGTACTTTAGTCCATCCGGTCCGTCCATCGGTCCCGGTCACTATAAAAGATACATTGGTTATCCAGGGGCATCGCGGTGACGAATTTGAACGGGAAATCCTTGATATTGACGTTGCGCAGGATGAAGGGAGCCCATTCTTTGTAGTCGCCCTTCACAATATCGTTGACGAGCCCTTTGTTGCCACTGACCGGCGTGAGATAAATGCCCGCGATTCTCGCCCCTATCCGCTCGTAATCGTTGTAATCAAGGAAGCTCTGGATGGTCAGGGGCAGCCAGAGGCTCTTGCGGTCGGCGTACCACGCCACCGCCCAAGGCATATCCGAGGCGATGATCTCATCCGGCTGTGTCCAGTCCCGCATGATGGCGATATAAGGCGGAACGTACGGGGGCCATTGCACCGGGCTCTTGCTGCTCGTGTTCAAATGATTCAAGAGAGGCAGCGAGCATAACCCGAAAATCAACGCATAAAATCCGCATTTTACGATGCCAACATTGATCTCCAAGCGCGCCCATAACACCAGGATGAAGGCGATCCCGAATGCGGCAAAGGCCGGTATAAACAAGACATTGAGATCGTTGGAAGCCAACGAGGTTCCCTCGTCTCCCATCGCAAATACGCCCATCCCCACCACGGAAGAGAGCCACATGGACAAAAGCGCCCAACGGAAGGTGCGGGTCAGCGGGCTTTTAAAAAGGTACAACAGCCCCAGGAAAAAGACCGGAGCCACAACGATCCCTCCAAAGGAAGGAATGAGATTGCTCATTTGAAACGCGATCTGCCCCTGAATCTTCCTCCGGAAGCTTCCGGGAGAGACCCCCGAGAGATCCAGATCCTGAGAGCGCATGATGGCATTCTCGCTGCCCTTGATTTGTTCCAGCGCGCCATAGGCGCTGATGCCGAAGGGGCTGTCGCACACCCGGTAATTGCGATAAACCCAGGGGCTGTAAACCAGCAGGAAAATCCCCAGCATCAACAGCGCCGTTTTCCACCTGGGAACAAAATAGATTACGCAAAAAAAGAAGGCGCCCGCGAACACCCAAGCTCCCAGCCCATGCGTCAGTGTCAATGCGCCCAGAAACAATGCCACACACCCGAGCCAGCCAAAGGGCCTCCATCCATTTTCCCGGACTTCCATGGCGCGCACCAACGCATAAAGGGCGCTGCTGAACAAAAAGGCCATCAGCATCTGGGGCAGGCCGCTGAGGGAAAATTGCCAGAAAAGGTTACAACCCAGCATCAGCGCCACCGTCCAGATCCCAATGTGGTGATCAAAGAGTCGTCGCACCGTTAAATAGCTGACCAGGACGTTGAGGTAAAAAAAGGCCACCGCCAGAGCGGAAATCGTCCGGTCTCCCACATAGATGTAGTCCCTCGTGGTCATTTGCCAGCGGTCTTTGGCGATGGGCCGGTAGGGAATCAGTGAATCGGGCCAGACATGGACGAGTTTAAGAAAAGGCGCGATCACAATCGGCCACAGCGGAGCCTGGTAAATATCCGGCACCTTGTCCGCCGGCACGAAACCGTTCTTCGCCTTAAAGTGGATAAAGGCCAGCGGCCGGATCATTTTCGTGGAGAATCCATGGCCGCGCGCCAATTCCCGCGCAATCTGCGCCTGCTCCATCGACTTGGGGTGGTTGAGCCCCTTGTACAGCCCCCAATACCACGGATCCAGAATGAACGCGCCGAACATCGCCATCATGACGGCAAGCAGAGCTCCCAACTGGACCCATTTAGCCCACCGCCCCTCTTCCATGCGGTGCACCAATTCTTGAACTTGTCGGTCTGTAGCCATTTACGATGAGGTATTTTTGAGTTCCTGAAGGCGCCGATGCAGCGTGCGGCGGCTGATCCCGAGCCGCTTGGCGGCTTGGGTCCGGTTGCCCTTACTTTCATCGAGGGCGCGCATGATGAGCCGATGTTCGGTCTCATGCAAATTCAAATAGCTGCCCGGAGCGGGAATGCTCCCCCGTCCCTGCGGTTTCGGCGCGCCAAGCTGCCGCACTGCCATCGGAAAATCGCGCAGCCCGATTTTAGCCCCCGTGGCCATCACCACCCCATGCTCAACGGCAGTCCGCAGTTCGCGGACATTCCCCGGCCAATGATAGGCCAGGATGGCTTCGGTCGCCTCGGCGGTCAATTCCCGCACCGGTTTCCCATTTTCCTTCGCAAACTGTTTCAAAAAAGCATTTACCAGCAAGGGAATATCCTCCTTGCGCTCGCGGAGCGGCGGAAGCGTGATTTGGACGACATTGAGGCGGTAGAACAGATCGTCGCGAAATTTCCCCTCAGCAACCATCTTTTCCAGATTTTTGTTCGTAGCCGCCACAAGCCGCACATCCACTTTGATCGGCAGATTCCCGCCCACCCGCTCAAATGCCCGCTCTTCACCCAAGACCCGGAGCACTTTGACCTGGAGATTGCTGTCGATTTCGCCAATTTCATCCAAAAAAAGCGTCCCTCCGCTGGCCTGCTCAAACCGGCCGATGCGCCGCTCGATGGCTCCCGTAAACGCCCCGCGCTCGTGCCCAAAAAGCTCGCTTTCCAGCAATTGCGGCGAAAGCGCGGCGCAGTGCACCGCCACGAATTTCTGCTTGGGCCGTCCGCTCAGGTTATGGATGGCGTGGGCCACCAATTCCTTGCCCGTGCCGCTTTCACCCTGAATCAAGATCGTGGCGCGGGAGGGGGCCACCTGTCGAATGATGTCGAAAACGTGGTTCATGGCCACCGAATTGCCGATCAAATTCTCCAGCCCGAACCGCTGCTCCACCTGCTGGCGCAACTCTTTGTTCTCCTTTTCCGCATCGCGGCTGCGCAACGCCCGGTTGATGAGGATCTCCAACCGGTCGATGTTGAGCGGTTTGGTGATAAAATCGTAGGCTCCGTGTTTCATCGCCTCCACCGCCGTGTCCACTGAGCCGTAGGCCGTCATCATAATGCAGACGGGCGGATGCGGCAGCGTCAAAGCCCGGTCGATGAGCTGCATCCCGTCCTCGCCTCCCAGGCGCAGATCGGTCACCATCACATCCACCGGGTCGGCTTCCAAAATATGGAGAGCCCCTTGGATGTCGCCTGCCACGTACACGTCGAAATTCTGTTCCAGTGAACTGCGCAACCCTTCGCGGGTGTGCTTCTCGTCATCGACAATGAGCAGGGTGGGTTGCATTGGAATTGAACCCATTCATAAGCCAACAGGGAATTCGCTGCAACCCCGAACGCGAAAAAAGTGTGCCAGATTGGCGCTTTTTACCGAGTGCCGTCCCCTCGAT
>JAPLTE010000069.1 GCA_026398235.1 Verrucomicrobiota bacterium | reverse complement strand
GCCATTCGTGAGCGCAAGAGTTTCATGACCTTCATGGGATGGCTCCAAACGCGGGCGAAATTCGCCAATGTGCAAGGGCCGCAGTCCCCAAAATAGATCCCTTTGTTGCAAGAACCCCGATTTGTCCAAAGCCTCTTTGGGGCAATTGCGCGCCGCTACGATCTGGCCAACCATCTCTTAAGCGGCGGGCTTGATTTCTTTTGGCGGCGGCGGGCGGCGCGGATCATCCGGGGCTGGAATCCCGAGCGCATTCTCGACCTCGCGACCGGCAGCGGCGATGTGGCATTGACGCTTCGGCGCCATTGCCCGCAAGCGCACATCGTGGGGGCGGATTTCTGCGTCCCGATGTTACGAGAGGCGGTGCGCAAAGGGGCCACCCCGGTGGTCGCTGCCGATGGGTTGGCGTTGCCGTTCGCCCCGGCGGTTTTCGATGTGGTGACCGTCGCTTTCGGGTTGCGCAACATGGCTTCCTGGCAGGGGGCGCTCCACGAAATGCGGCGGGTGTTGCGGCCCGGGGGACATCTGCTCATTCTGGACTTCTCGGTGCCTCCTCCGCCGTTGCGCGGGGTGTATCGCCTCTACCTGCACCGTCTCCTGCCGACCATCGCCGGATGGCTCACCGGCGAGCGCGGAGCCTACAAATATTTGGGAGAATCCATTGAGCGGTTTCCCGCCGGGCGCGCGATGTGCGGTTTGCTGGAGTCCGCCGGATTTGCCGACCCGACTGCGCAGCGGCTCAGCGGCGGAATCGTCTCGCTCTACACAGCGCGGGTGTGAGCCCCAATTCGGGTTTGGGCGTGCACCGGGCGCGCGGCATCCGAATCCTTAGATAGGATGAGCACTGTTATTGTCGCCGCAAATCTGGGCCACCTGAAAGCGTTTCGCGTGGCGGAAACCCCCACCAGGGGGCGGAAGTTGGAGTTGGTCAATGAAACGGAATTCCCGGAAGCGCACGGCCGCTTTTTGGATAAAGTCACGGATATGGCGGGGCGATTTCCTGTCACCGAAGGCCCCGGGCCGGGGACTGCGATGTCCACCGGCGAAGCACTTAGCGCCGAACTGGAAATCCATAAACGGCTCATTCAATTGGTCGCCGAACGGATTACCACGATTCTCAACAGCGAGCGTCCGGAATATTGGCACTTTGCGGCCAACGCGGAAGTGCATCAAGCCATCCTCAACGCCCTCGCGCCGGAGCTGCGCGAACGAGTCGTGCGCCATGTGCACGCGGATTTGACGAAAGCGCCTCCCTCGGAGGTGCTTGCACACTTTATGCCCGCGCGAGCGGCTTGAAGGTGTCTCGCCAGGCTGGGCAGCTTCGCATCGCCACGCAGCGGTGCCGGTATTCCTTTCCAATACCGTTGTTATTCCACCCGGCCGCGCAGTTTTTTAACCGCTCCGCGTTTCTTTTTGCTCTCCAGGATGCGCCGCTTGACGCCTCGGGGGCGGGGCCGGTTCTGACGCCGAATCTTTTCACGGGCAGCTTGTTGCGCTGCCTTTTCCTCCCTGCGGACTTCTTCCAGGGCAGCGAGAAGCCGCTCTCGGGCGAGTTGCCGGTTCATGGCTTGCGAACGGGAATCCTGCACCGTCACAGCAACGCCGCTGGGCCCATGGCGCAGGGTGACGGCGGTGGAGACTTTGTTGACGTGCTGGCCGCCGGGCCCGGAGGAGCGCGCAAAAGACTCGGTGATCTCCTCCGCGCGCCACCCCAGGCGGGCGAGGCGGGTCACGAAATCAGTTGCCGAAGGCTGGGAGGGGGAGTTCATTGGGGTGGCGCTATGGAGGTCATCATAAAACGGGATGCGGAGGAAGTCAGCAGTGAGGCGGCGGCTATTTTTCGCCGGCAGTTAAAGCAGAAGCCGCAGAGCGTGCTCGGTTTGGCGACCGGTTCGACGCCCCTGGGTCTTTACAAGCGGCTGGTGGCGATGGCGCGAGCGGGGGAACTGGATGCCTCCCGCGCAACGAGTTTCAATCTCGACGAATACTTGGGGCTGCCCGGCACGCATCCGCAGAGCTACGCTGCCTATATGCGGGAGCATCTATTTCAACACCTCCCTGTGGCGCGCTGGCATATTCCCGACGGGATGGCGCAGGATATTCCCAAACATTGCGCCGAGTATGAAGCGGACATCCGCGCGGCGGGCGGCATTGATCTGCAATTGTTGGGATTAGGTTCCGATGGCCACATCGGGTTTAACGAACCGGGCTCCTCGCTGGGTTCGCGCACCCGGCTCAAAACGCTCACAGCGCAGACTGTCGCCGATAATGCCCGCCATTTCGCGTCGCCCGCCGAGGTGCCCCGGCAGGTGGTGACCATGGGTATTGGGACGATTCTCGACGCGCGCCATTGTCTGGTTTTGGCTTTCGGGGAACGCAAAGCCCAGGCGGTGGCTGCGATGGTCGAGGGGCCGGTGACTGCGATGGTTCCGGCGTCCGTGCTGCAAATGCACCCCGTCTGCACATTAATCATAGACGAAGCCGCCGCCGCGCAGTTGCAGCGGAGGGAATATTACCAGTGGGTTTACGAAAACAAACCGGCGTGGCAGCGGGGGTAATAATTTAGCCCAGCAATTCGTAGCTCAACACGCTCAGGCAATAGAGCGCGGCGGTTTCGGTGCGCAGGACGATGGGCCCAAGGGTGATCGGGCGGCAGCCGTGCGCCTTGGCCAGCGCGATTTCCGCCGGGGTGAAGTCCCCCTCCGGCCCGATAAGCACCAGGACGCTGGTGGGTTTTCCGGTGTCGCGCCTAAACTCAGCCAGCACGGTTTTGGGGTGAACCGCATCCGGTTGGAGCGAGGCGATCAGCAGCAGGTCGAAGGCGGGCTGGCTTTGGAAATAAGCCGCGAGGCTTTGCGGCGGGAGCACGGCGGGGAGCCAGTTTTGGCCGCACTGTTTGCAGGCTTCAATGGCGACGGCCTGCCATTTCTCACGCTTCTTTTCGGCATCCCGCGCTTCAAACTGGACCACGGTGCGCTCGGTGGTGAGCGGAACGACGGTCGCCGCGCCCAGTTCGGTCGCCTTTTGGACGATGAGGTCCATGTTTTTGCCTTTCGGGATGGCTTGGCCGAGGGTGATCCGGCACGCGGGCGGCGGGCTTTGCGAAGGGTGCAACACCTTCAGTTCAATGGCCCGTTTGCTGAGGGTGAGCATCTCCACCTCTGCCTGCGCTCCTTCGCCGTTGAAGACCGTGGCGTGGTCTCCGGCTTTCATCCGGAGCACGTCGGTGGCATGGTGCGCCTCGTCCTCGTCAAGTAGAAGCCGGTCGAGGTTCCAGCGGTCCGGCGGAATATAAAAACGGGGCATAAGCTAGGATGAAACGCAAGCCGCTCCACGGCTCATAAGCAAGACCGGTTGCATGCGATTATCCCGCCACCCGCACGGCCCGCGTCTTGTCGAGCTTGAGTTCCCCGCCTTTGGCGAAGGCCGGAGTCGCTTTGGGGTCGGTGATTTTCTCGCCAGCCCATTGCACGCTGCCTTGTTCCACCAAACGCCGGGCGTCGCCGCGCGATTTGGTGATCTGGAACGCCTGCGCGTACGCCGCGACGACCACGGAGACGATGTCCGGGGCGAGACCGTCGAGCGAAATGACGGGGAGATCGGCGCTGGCGAGGTCCTTCTTGGAAAAACGGGTGTTGAAATCGTTCAGCGCGGCTTGCGCGCATTCCCTGGAGTGGTAACGCTCGACGATGCGAAAGGCGAGTTGCTTCTTGGCTTCCATCGGGTGGCCGCCGGGCATTTCTTCGCCGAGCAGGAGCAGGTAATAGCGGGCCATGAGGGTGTCCGAAATGCTCATCAACTTGCCGAACATCGTCTCCGGGGCTTCGCTCACCCCCACGTAATTGCCGAGGCTCTTGCTCATCTTCTGCACGCCGTCCAGCCCTTCCAGGAGCGGCATGAGGAAGACGATTTGCTGGGGCATCCCTTCCTCTTTTTGGAGATCGCGCCCAACAAGGATGTTGAAAAGCTGATCGGTGCCGCCGATTTCCACGTCTGCCTGCACTTTGACGGAATCCCACCCCTGGATGATCGGGTATTGGATTTCGTGCAGCCGCACGGGTTCGTTGTTGGCGATGCGCTTGGCGAAATCTTCGCGCTGGAGCATCTGCTGGAGGGTGACGCGGCTGTTGAGCTTGATTACTTCCTCAAAAGTCATCAGCTCGAACCATTCCCCATTGAAGACGGTCTTTGTTTTTTTGGGATCGAGAATTTTGAACGCCTGGTCGCGAAAACTGCGAGCGTTGGCCATCACCTGGTCGTGTGTGAGTTGCGGGCGGGTTTTGCTGCGGCCGCTCGGGTCGCCGATCATCGCGGTGAAATCGCCAATAATGAGAATGGCGGTGTGCCCGAGGTCCTGAAACTGCCGCAGCTTCTGGAGCGCCACCGTAAACCCCAGGTGGATATCCGGGGCGGTGGGGTCAACCCCCAGTTTGATGTTGAGCGGACGGTTTTGGCGCAGTTTTTCAAGCAGATCAGCTTCAGAAATGATCTGGGCTGCGCCGCGTTTGAGGAGTTCGAGTTGTTTTTCAGGGCTCATGGCCGGTTTACTTGCTTTTGTTGAGAAGGGCACGCACATCGTCGATGGATTTGAGCTCTTTGAGCTCGCCGCGATAGCCGTTGTAGGTGGCTTGTTCTGGGGTCAATTGCGACTGTAATTTCTCGCGTTCCTTCCCACGGAAATCGCGAGTGGGAACGCTCGCGACATCATAATGCTTGTCTGCTCCGGCCGCATCTTTCACGGCCATCGGTTTGGTGGAAAAACTTTTTCCCGGCAGGGTAAATAACGAGCGGGATTGCGTATTGGCTTCCTTGGCGGAATATTTGAAATCGCCCATCCAAAACGATTTGTCGCTGCGGAATTCACCCGTAAGAAAACTCTTGATGTTGTATTTGCGGGATTCAGAAACGGTCTTTAATTCCACGACCCTGCTGGTCCTGCTGTCGAAGGTGTTGGAACCAAATTTTTTCTGCATCGAAACATTAAAGCTCTTGTTCAAGTCCGGGTGCAGGATGCGGTCGATCTTCTCTTCCTGCTGCTGGCCGTAAGCGGTGCCACCAAGGCAGAGTAGCCCCCCCAGGAGCAGCGGAAGAATAGGGGACCGGGGCATACAACAAAAAGTAGTGCCATACTCGGGACCCTCTGGCAAGTCTGGCAATTGGGAGCGGCTTGGGTTATAAGAGACAAAATCCATGCAGCTTTTGCGCCCTTTGATCCCAGGTCTCATTGTTCTTTTGCTCCGCACACTCGCATGCACGCTGCGTTTTCGGATCGAGGATCGCTGCGGCATTACCCGCGGAGCGATGCAGCCGTTCATTGGCGCTTTTTGGCACAACCGCATCCTGGCCATCCCGCTGGCCTACCAGCGGTATTGCCGGGGGCGGCGCGGCCACTGCCTCACCAGCCCAAGCAAAGACGGCGCGATCATTGCCGGCGTGATGGAACGGTTTAATATCGGCAGCGTGCGCGGATCCAGCTCCCGGCGCGGCACTACGGCGCTGCGCGAATTGGCGGCCCTGCTCGAAGCGGGCGACGATATTGCCATTACCCCAGACGGCCCGCGCGGTCCCAAATACCAGCTCAGTCCCGGCATTGTTAAACTGGCCCAGATCACCGGCATCCCGGTCATGCCCATTCACGTCGGCTATTCGCGCTATTGGGAAATCAAAAGCTGGGACGCTTTCCGCATTCCCAAGCCGTTCTCGCGGGTCACGGTCATTTTTGGGCCGCTTTATGAGGTGCTTGCCACTGCCGATGACGCGGCTTTTGAAGCGGAGCGGATGCGCTTGCAGAATCTTCTCATGGACGAAATGGCTGCCGTGGATCAACCTCCGCTTGCGCTCCAAAAATGATCCAGTTTTCCAAGTTCGCTTTTCTGTTTTGCCTTTGCGTGGCGCTGCCCGCATGGGGGAATCCCCCGGCAACACCCACCGCGACTCCGGCCCCTTCGCCCGCAGCCAAGGCGCGGCCGTTCCCGTTTCAAAGCGTCTTGCTTTCAGTGGATAAAGGAGCCCGCACATTTCGCATGGGCAAGAAGGTCATCCATCAGGTCCATGTGTTGGCGGAGACGAAACTGTTGAAATCAGACGGAACCGCCGCCCCATTCGAAGCGCTCCAGCCGGGTGTGGAAATCCGGGGTTCCGTGCGCAAACGCAGCGATGCGGATTACGATGCGGTTTCAGTGAAAATCGGGCCGAAACCGCAGAAGCAATAGCCGCAAAAAGGCGCAAAAAACGCAAACTGGAAGGAGATGCTTTCGGCGTCTCCTCCCGAATCGCCCGCGGAGCGGTCGATCCACCTTGCTGAACTCGGTGGATCGCGACCTCCGGGCGCGATGGGAACGGCGCCCATCTTGCGCTTTTTGCGCTTTTTTGCGGCTAAACCCTACGCAAAGACCGATGCGATTTCCGCCTGGATGGCGAGCGCGGCGGCGCGAGGATCGGCAGCGTTGCGGATCGGGCGGCCGACGACAATGTAATCCGCGCCCGCCTCAAAAGCCGCACGCGGGGTGACGATCCGTTTTTGGTCGTCGCTGCTCGTGTTGTCCACGGGCCGGATGCCGGGGGAGATAATCAGGAGCTTGCCGCCGAGGTGTTCGCGCAGGCGCGCCGCCTCCAGGCCGGAGGAGATCACCCCGGCGCAACCGGCTGCCAGCGCCCGTTTGGCGCGGGAAAGGACGAGTTCCGCCGTATCGCAGGCAAAACCGAGATCAGCGAGGTCGCCCCGGTCGAGGCTGGTGAGCACCGTGACGGCGAGAACCTTCACGCCGCTTTCCGCCGCAACCGCCGCTTCCATGATCCCCTGGTTCCCATGCACCGTGCAGAATTCCACCGGGCGGCCTTTGAGGGCGGCAACGGCCCGTTTGACGGTTTCCGGCACGTCAAAGAATTTGAGATCCACGAAGATTTTCTTCCCCTGGGCAGCCAGCCAGTCGAGGAGTTCGAAGTAGCCTCCGGCCATGAACAGTTCCAGGCCGATCTTGTAAAAGCGCACCGCATCGCCCAACTGCGTGACCAGCGCTTTGGCTTCCTCGGCAGTTTGGACGTCGAGGGCAAAAATGAGACGTTCGGCGGGTGGGATCGGCTGAGTGGAAAGAGGCGTGGTCATGGTTAAGGGGGGATTATTCCGAAGAAAAGCCGGGTTGGAAAGCGGGGATTTTAGTTCTCACACGAAGACACGAAGTGAGGAACTGGAACACCTTTGTCCCGTTTTTCGTATTCTTCCCGTCTTTGCGTGAGTTTTTTTGTTTTTTCACCCCTTGCGCGGCGGGGAATATGTGCGAATTTATTCTCAGGAAGATGCCGCTGGTCCTTTAAGTGGATCGTAAAAAATCGCTTAAAGCACTGGTTCTCTCAAAGGGAACGATGAGAGAAAAAACAACGACATCTTCCGCATTTTTTTGTACGAATGCGGTTTCGCTTCCATCGAACGAAAATTGGCTTGGCTCCGCCTGCCATTCGCGGTTCTCTAGGGGCTGCTTTCATGCTCTGGCAAACCAAGAACCGGCTTTTCGATTTCACCTCGCACGGGGTGGTCATGGGCATCCTGAATCTCACGCTTGATTCCTTTTCCGATGGAGGCCGTTTCTTTGATCCCGAGCTTGCCGTCCAACATGCCCTCAAAATGGAAGCCGAAGGGGCGCAAATCATCGACATCGGCGGCGAATCGACCCGGCCCGGAGCGGCCCCGGTATCCGAGGCAGAAGAGCTGGCTCGCGTGGTGCCGGTCATTGAACGGCTGGCGGGCCATTTGAAGGCGGTGATTTCCATCGACACCTCCAAGGCGGCGGTGGCGCGCGCGGCGGTGCAGGCCGGAGCCGGGATCATCAATGACGTGACGGCGCTCTTGGGGGACCCGGAGATGCCCCGCGTGGCGGCGGAATCCGGCGCCGGGATTGTCCTGATGCACATGCAGGGCACGCCGCGCACGATGCAAGCGGCCCCGCATTATGACAATGTGGTGGCTGAAGTGCGGGATTTTTTTAGACAAAGCGCCGCGCTCGCCCTACGGTGGGGCATCGACCCGTTGCGAATTGCGTTCGACCCCGGCATCGGTTTCGGCAAAACAGTGGAACACAACGTGATGCTCTTACGAGAGCTCCCTGCGTTGCAACTCCCGGAACTGCCGGACCGACCGTTGGTGCTGGGGGTTTCGCGCAAGACGTTTTTGGGCAAACTTCTCAACGACATGGCATTTGAACAACGATTCTGGCCCACTGTGGCCCTCACGAGCCTTGGCCGTGAGTTGGGGGCCGTCGTGTTCCGGGTGCATGATGTCAAAGCCAACCTGGAGGCGCTCCGGATGACGGAAGCGATTTGCATCCATGCATAGCGCCCTCCTTGCTTTTTCCATGATGGACTTCCTCGGCGGATATTGGCGTTCCGGCGTGGAAATCGCCATCCTCTGGGCCGTCATTTACCACAGCTACCTGTATTTCCGGGGCACCCGTGGCGCGAAGGTGTTGACCGGGTTGTTGGTGCTTCTGCTGACATTGATCCTCCTCTCGAAGCTGCTCGAATTGCAGGTCATTTCTCGCCATCGCGCTCGTGGTGATTTTCCAGCCGGAACTGCGCCGGGCATTGGCCGCTTTGGGCAGCCAGCATATCTTCGCCACGGTCACGCAAAAGCGGGAAACCATCGAGATTCTGGCGGAAGCCACGTTTGAACTTTCCAATCGGCAACTCGGCGCGCTCATTGCGCTTGAGCGGGAAACCAACATCCACGCCTTCGCCGAGAGTGGCGTGACGGTGGATAGCGAACTTTCCACCGAACTGCTCGTCACGATTTTCCACCCCAAAACGCCGCTGCACGACGGCGGGCTGATCCTACGCAACGACCGGATTCTTTCGGCGGCGTGCATTTTTCCCGTGAGTCAGCGGCACGATCTGGACCGCAATCTGGGCTTGCGCCATCGCGCCGGGCTTGGCATCACCGAGGAAAGCGATGCCCTGGCCATCGTGGTGAGCGAAGAGACCGGCAACGTTTCCATTTGCCACCGGGGGAGGATCGAACGGGATTTCGATCCCGATGATTTCAAACGCCGCTTGAGCCAATTGCTTTTACTCGATAAATATGAAGAATCTGATTCTGAAGAATTGGGAGGCGAAGCTGATGGCGCTCTTGGCCGCGAGCATCCTCTGGTTTCTCATAAAAAAGACGATCGATACGACCTCGACGAACCCTAACCTCTCGACCCCTACCCCTTCTCATGTCCTCCGAAAAACCCCGTAAAATATTTGGAACCGACGGCGTGCGTGGCGTTGCCAATGTGGAGCCCGTGACCGCTGAAACCACCCTGAAGCTGGGGCGCGCCGCCGCCCATGTCATCGCCCGCCTGGCGGGACGCAATCACGGAGCCGGTTCCCGGCCCAAGATTGTGATCGGCAAGGATACGCGCATCTCCGGTTACATGCTGGAGAACGCTCTCGTGGCAGGGATCACCTCGCTCGGCGTCGATGTTCTGATCATCGGGCCGCTGCCGACCCCGGGCGTCGCGTACATCACCCGCTCCCTGCGCGCGGATGCGGGTATCGTCCTGAGCGCTTCGCATAATTCGTACGAAGACAACGGCATCAAATTTTTCCGGCACGACGGGTACAAACTCGACGACGAGATCGAGGCCCGCATTGAGAACCTTGTCTTCAGCGGCGAGATCGAGTCGATCCGGCCCACTGCGGATAACATTGGGCGGGCCACCCGCATCGACGACGCGCTGGGGCGCTACATCGAGTTCGCCAAGGCGAGCTTCCCCAAGGGATTAACGCTCGAAGGGTTCTCCATCGCGCTCGATTGCGCCAACGGAGCCGCTTACAAATCGTCTCCCTGCATCCTGCGCGAGCTTGGCGCGGACTTGCACATCGCCCACAACGCGCCCAATGGACGCAACATCAACGCGGCCTGCGGCAGCACCCACCCGGAAGAGATCGCGCGGATGGTGAAGAAAACCGGCGCGCAAATCGGGATCAGCCACGACGGCGACGCCGACCGTGTTTTGCTTTGCGACGAGAACGGCGAAGTGGTGGATGGAGACGAGATCATGGCCATTGCGGCGCTCGATTTTCTCAAACAAGGGCGACTCGTTGGCAACACGCTCGTGTCCACCATCATGAGCAATTTCGGGCTCGATGAAACACTCGCCAACGCAGGCGGCCGGGTCGTCCGCACCAAAGTGGGCGACCGTTACGTCATCGAAGAGATGATGCGTGGCGGCTACAATGTGGGCGGCGAACAGAGCGGCCACATGATTTTCGGTGACTATGCAACGACTGGCGACGGAATTGTAAGCGCGTTGCAAATCCTGCGCATCATGGCGGAAACCGGCAAGCCGTTGAGTGAGTTGAAGCAGTGCCTTTCCAAATACCCGCAGGCGCAGCGCAATTTGAAAGTGCGCGAGAAGCGCCCGCTGGAGAAGTTGCCACACATCCTTGCGCTGGTGAGTGAAGCCGAAGCATCGCTCTGCGGAGCAGGCCGCGTGCTGCTGCGCTATTCCGGCACGGAGCCGAAAATCCGGCTCCTGATCGAGGGCCGCGACGGCGACCACATCAACACCCACGCCAACCGGATCGCCCACGCGATTCTGGAGCAAATCGGCGCGTA
>JAPLTE010000139.1 GCA_026398235.1 Verrucomicrobiota bacterium | reverse complement strand
GCCAGGGTTGAAACCGGCGCAGGCATCGCAAGGGACATGCCGCGGTTCACTGTTTGCTCCCTTTAAGAAGAGCTGCACCTCGGTTGCCTCCAATTTCCCCATAACGCTGGAGAACGGTTTGCCGGAACGGCCGACAGGCTCCCCCATTAAAAAGCGGTGGACGCATTCCGCTGCGCCCCGGCCTTCGGTCATCGCGCGCACGAGCTGCTTCACCGGCTTCACGGCAGCGCCCGCTGCAAAAACGCAAGGCACACTCGTCTGTGCGGTGGAGGCATCGGTCTTGATTCCCGCCGCCGTGAAGGCAACCGCAAATTTTTCACTCTCGGCCTTTCCGTTGCCGCCGATGCAGAGTAATACCGAATCATAATCACGGGCCAATGCATCCAACGGAATCCGGGTGCCGATCTCCACATTGAGCAGAATTTCCACGCCGAGCCGTTGAAGCTGCGTGATCTCGGCCTCAAGCACTTCGCGCGGCAACTCCGGCTCGTGCCGCAACGAACCGCCCGCGCGATCGTGCCGGTCAAACACCGTGACGCTGTGCCCCTGGCGCGCGAGATCATAGGCGGCGGCAAGCCCTGCGGGACCAGCTCCCACGATGGCTGCCGATTTCCCGGTGGCGGCGCGGCACGGAGCAAGGTGCGGCGCGGGCAGGCGCAGATCGTGGTCGGCAATAAACCGTTCCACCCCGCGAATGTCAGCGGAAGCATCGGTGGCACCGCGTCGGCGCCCCTGTTCGCACGGGTGGTGGCAGAGTCGGCCCAGAACCGCAGGAAGGGGAAGCGCCTGCCGCACGGTGGCGACCGCTTCGGTGAGCGCGCCATCCTGAATTTGGCGAAGCATCGCCGGGATGTTGAGTTGCAACGGGCACAAACGCTGGCAGGGCGAAAGGCAATCGCCCACGTGATCGCTAAAGAGCAGTTCCAGGGCGGTGCGGCGGGCTTCATGGACCTCTTCGCTCTCGCTCTCGACCACCATTCCGGGCGCGGCTTGCGTTGCGCAGGAGGGGACAAGCTTGCCGTTGATTTTGACCAGGCAGACAAGGCAGGTGGTCAGCGGTCCGCATTCCCTCAAGTGGCACAAGGTGGGAATATCGATACCGATCTGACGCGCGGCATCCAGGATGGTTTGGCCCGGCTGAAGCGTGACCGGCTGGCCGTCAATGGTGATGTCGATAGTACTCATAACACCTCGATGGCGTTCGCGGGGCAGACCTGGCGGCACGTGTCACAGCGCGTGCAGAGATCCATGTTGATGTGGTGTTTGCGGTAGGGGGTCAGCGGGATCGCGTCCACCGGGCAGCGCTGCGCGCAAATCGTGCAGCCGGTGCAATCCGCCGTGACGCGATACTGAATCAGCGCGCTGCATTTGCCTGCCGGGCATTCGCCGCGCAGGTGCGCTTCATATTCGTCGCGGTAATAGCGCAACGTGGTGAGCACCGGGTTGGGAGCTGTTTTGCCCAGGCCGCACAAGCTTCCCGCGCCGACTTGGACCGCGAGGCGCTCCAGTTCATCGAGGTGCTTCCTTTCCGCCTTGCCTGCGCAGAGGCGTTCGAGGATGTCGAGCATCCGACGGGTGCCCACGCGGCAGAAGGTGCATTTCCCGCACGACTGCTCCTGGGTGAATTGGAGAAAATAGCGGGCCATGTCCACCATGCAGGTGGAACTATCCAGTACTACAAGCCCGCCCGATCCCATTATGGCACCCACCCCGCCGAGCGACTCGTAATCCACGCTCGTGTCGGCCAGCCGTGACGGGACACAGCCGCCCGAGGGGCCGCCGATTTGCACCGCCTTGAATTTGCGCCCTTCGGGAACACCGCCGCCGATCTCCTCCACAATTTCGCGCAAGGTCGTGCCCATGGGCACCTCGATCAAACCGCCGCGGCGGATGTGTCCGGCCAACGCGAACACTTTGGTGCCCTTGCTTTTGGCGGTCCCGATAGCGGCAAATTTCTCTGCGCCGTTGCGGATGATCCAAGGCACGAGCGCGAGGGTTTCGACATTGTTGATGAGTGTCGGACGGCCCCACAACCCTGCAACGGCGGGGAATGGCGGGCGCAGCTTCGGCATCCCGCGCCGTCCCTCGATGGAGGCAATGAGCGCGGTTTCCTC
>JAPLTE010000067.1 GCA_026398235.1 Verrucomicrobiota bacterium | reverse complement strand
GCTGAAATCTCCCGGAGAAATGGGAGCCGACGTGGCCGTGGGCACCACCCAGCGTTTCGGCGTTCCGATGGGTTACGGCGGCCCTCATGCGGCTTACTTCGCCACGCGGGACGCTTTCAAGCGCGCCATGCCGGGGCGTCTTGTCGGCGTTTCCCGCGACGCGCAAGGCCACCCGGCGCTGCGCCTCGCCCTCGGCACCCGCGAACAACACATCCGCCGCGAGAAAGCCACCAGCAACATCTGCACAGCCCAAGTGCTCCTCGCGGTGATGGCCTCGATGTATGCCGTTTACCACGGGCCCGAGGGGCTCAAGCAAATCGCGCGGCGCACCCATCTTTTTGCCGTCATGCTCGCCCTGGGGTTGCGCAAACTTGGTTGGAACGTAGGCAACGGGCCGTTTTTTGATACCGTGCGGGTGGATTTGGGGAACATGCATGCCGCCGAGATCGTCAATCTGGCCCAATCCCGCCACGTCAACCTGCGCGTGCTTGACGAACACACGATCACCATTTCGCTGGATGAAACCACCGACGATCTCGCCGATCTCTTCCTGATTTTCAACGGCGGCAACGAAGCCGGATTCGACCTCGCCACCCTGGCCGGAGAGGCGGACAGCGCATTTGCAGAAGGCCTTGCGCGCACAAGCCCCTTTCTCACGCAACCGGTTTTCAACGCGCACCACACCGAGACGGAGATGCTCCGCTACATCCGCCGTCTGGAAGCCAAAGACCTGTCGCTGACGACCTCGATGATTGCGCTCGGCTCGTGCACGATGAAGCTCAACGCCACCAGCGAAATGCTCGCGTTAACGTGGCCCTTGTTTGCCAAACTGCACCCGTTCGCGCCGGTGGAACAGGCGCAAGGGTACGTACAACTTTTCCGCAAGCTGGAGAACTGGCTGGCGGAGATCACCGGGTTCGCCGCCGTATCGCTCCAGCCCAATGCAGGGTCCGCAGGGGAATACGCGGGGTTGCTGGCCATCCGTGGCTATCACGCAAGCCGCAACGAAGGCGCTCGGGATGTCTGCCTCATTCCGCAGTCGGCCCACGGCACCAACCCCGCCAGCGCGGCGATGGCCGGCTTCAAAGTCGTGCCGGTGCTTTGCAATAAAGACGGCGACATTGACCTGAACGATCTGCGCGCCAAGGCCCAGCAGCACAAAGACGACCTGGCCGCCCTCATGGTCACCTACCCGAGCACACATGGGGTGTTTGAGGAAACCATCCGCGAAGTGTGCGAGATCATCCACGCCCATGGGGGACAGGTGTACATGGACGGGGCCAATATGAACGCGCAGGTCGGCCTGACGAGCCCTGGCTTGATCGGTGCCGATGTGTGCCATCTCAATTTGCACAAAACCTTCGCCATCCCTCACGGCGGTGGCGGCCCCGGGGTGGGGCCCATCGGCGTTGCGGCTCATTTGAAACCGTTCCTGCCGTCCCATTCCATCGTGAAGCCCGGCGGCAAGGGGCAGGCCGGTGCGGTCGCCTCGGCTCCCTGGGGCAGCGCTTCCGTATTAGTCATCCCGTGGGTTTACATCCGGATGATGGGCGGCGCAGGGCTCACCGCCGCCACGCAATACGCGATTTTGAACGCCAACTACATCGCGCGTCGGCTCGAACCGTTCTACCCCGTGCTCTACAAAGGCAAGAGCGGCCTCGTCGCCCACGAATGCATCCTCGATTTGCGCGATCTGAAAACGCGCACGGGGATCGATGTCGAAGACGTGGCCAAACGCCTTATCGATTACGGGTTCCACGCCCCCACGATGTCGTGGCCGGTGCCCGGAACTCTGATGGTGGAGCCAACCGAGAGCGAATCGAAGGCGGAACTGGACCGTTTTTGCGATGCGATGATCGCCATCCACGGGGAAATCCTCGCCGTGGAATCCGGCGCGCTTGATCCCAAAGACAACCCGCTCAAGAACGCCCCGCACACGGCGCAATCCGTCGTAAGCGATGCCTGGGCTCACCCCTACTCGCGCGAACTGGCTGCCTTCCCCGCCCCTTGGACGCGCGAAAGCAAGTTCTGGCCCGCCGTGGGCCGCGTGGATAACGTGTACGGCGACCGGAACTTGGTCTGCGTGATGGGCGGTTGTCAGTAGCGGCTCGAAGCGCAGCGCAATTTGCCAGTTGCATTTCTTTTTGAATCCGGGCACATTCGCCAGCTCCCAGCTTGCTGGGACTTCGGGGAACGCTCACGTGGCGGAATGGCAGACGCGTACGGCTCAGGACCGTATGGGGAAACCCGTGGAGGTTCGACTCCTCTCGTGAGCACCCCCTCTTTTTCTCCACCTTTTTGGGGTGGTGCTGGAGTTTTTGTCTCCCCGCGTCCATAGTTGTGGTCTTGTTGCATTGAAAACCGCTTTGAAATCTTCACCGCCAACCGCTTTCCCCGACGGTGTCACCAATGCCAACTGGTTTAGTTTTTACAACGCCATCTCGTTCCAGATTTTTCTGGGGCCGCCGCTCATCCTCTACGCCAAGAGCCTTGGCGCCAGCGCCACAATGCTCGGCGTCCTCGCCTCGCTGACGCCGCTCCTCACCGTATTCCAGATCCCCGCCGCCCATCATATCCACCGCTTCGGCTATCGGCGGTTTGTTTTGGCCGGGTGGGCCACGCGGAACCTTTGTGTGTTTGCCGTAGTCGCCATACCGCTGCTCACTTTTTTAGGGAACGGATGGAAACTGGCGCTGCTGCTCCTTTTGCAATTCATTTTCAATCTCCTGCGCGGCATCGCCAGCGGAGCTTGGCTGCCTTGGTTGACGGAAATATTGCCGGAGGAAATTCGCGCCCGTTTTCTTTCCCG